>JAXFZW010000096.1:0-9784 GCA_034184645.1 Clostridia bacterium
CCGCTTATATTTCACCCGTTCCCGGCGGCGTTGGTCCGATGACTATAGCAATGCTGCTTAAAAATACGCTTACGTGTGCTATCAGGAGAGAGAACGTTGAACTTTAACGATAAATTTAGCGAATATCGTGAATTTATAAATAAAAGCATTGATAATCTATTCGCCGAATATGACGACGATACCGTATGTAAGGATATTTTAGAGGCGGCAAAATATGCGGTAAACAACGGCGGTAAAAGGATAAGACCGATTTTGTGTATCGTTGCAGCCGAGGCGTTGGGCATAAAAAAAGATAATGTATTAAACTTTGCCTTAGCCATTGAGTTAATTCATTCATACTCACTTGTGCATGACGATTTGCCTGCTATGGACAATGATGATTTCAGAAGGGGAAAACTTGCTACTCACAAAAAATTCGGTGAGGCAATGGGTATCTTAGCGGGCGACGCTTTACTTAATTTGGCTGCGGAAACCGTTTTAACGTCTATTGACAACGAATCAAAAGAAGCCGCTGCATTTATTTTCAAATGCTCCGGAATGAAGGGTATGATTGCAGGTCAAGTTTATGACTTGCAAAGCGAAAAATGTCCGGAATTTTCGGAAAACTTCTTATATAAAATTTCAAGGAACAAAACTTCGGCCTTGCTTACGGCTCCGCTTGTTGTTCCCGCAATGTTAAGCGGAGAATATGTCAGTGAGTTTAAATCTCTCGGTGAAAAAATCGGTATTCTTTTTCAAATAACGGACGATATTTTTGACGAAACCGGCGAGTTTACAGTTATCGGTAAAACTCCGCATAAGGACGGAAATAAGGTTACGGCGATAAGTGTTTTCGGACTTGACGGCGCAAAAGAAAAAGCAAGAGAGTTATATTCGGAATGTAAGAAAATTCTTTCTGTAATCCCGAACTCTGAATTTTTGAGTCAGATAGTCGATTATGTTTATACCAGAAAAAACTGATGAGAATTGATAATTTTCTTACCGAAAAAGGTTTTTTTGTTTCGAGAAACAAAGCAAAAGAATCAATCGAACGCGGCGAAGTTTTTTTAAACGGTAAAGTTATACTTAAATCTTCTTATTCGGTTATTGAAGACGATTTTGATAAAATAACCGTTCAACATAAAGTAAGCGATTTTGTTTCTATCGGTGGGTTTAAACTTGAAAAGGCGTTAGAAGATTTTTCTTTTGATGTTAAAGATTTAATTTGTGCGGATATCGGTGCGAGCACCGGGGGATTTACCGATTGTCTGATAAAACACGGGGCGAAAAAAGTTTATGCGGTTGATTTAAATGATTCGCTACTTAGTGAAAAACTTAAAATCAATTCGGTTGTACCTGTTGTCAAAAACGCAAGACTGTTGACCGAACACGATTTTGACGAAAAAATTGATTTAATTACCGCAGATTTAAGTTTTATTTCCGAAACGTTGGTGTTGCCTGTTTTTTCAAACATACTTCAACACGGAAAACATGCGATAATTTTAATAAAGCCACAATTTGAGTCCGACCGAAAAATAAAATACAAAAACGGCATTGTTGACGATGACGCCGCAGTATTATCGGCTATAAAAAAAATTATAAGTTGTGCAGCCGAAAACGGTTTACAGCCGATTAAAATAACCGACGCGCCAAAAAAGAAGGGTAAAAACAGGGAATACTTGGTTTTACTTGAAAAAAGCGAAAATCTTTTTGATTTAGAGAATTTTTATAAATTTATTAAGTTGTAAATATGAAAGTTTTAGTTTACGCAAACGAATTAAAGCCCGAAAGTAAAAAATTTTTAGTGGAATTTTCGGATTTATTAAAAAGCGAAAATCTTGATTTTGAAATAATTTCAAGAGATTCGCTTGATAAAAAAGTAAAAGCCGACGCCGTTTTTGTTTACGGTGGTGACGGAACAATACTTGCTCTTACGGAATTTTGTGCCGAAAACAATATTCCTGTTATTGGTTTTAACGCGGGTAAAATGGGCTTTTTATCTGAATTTGAAATAAGCGAAGCCCCATTGGCTGTGCGAAACTTAAAGAAGGGCGCCTTAAAGAAGGACGAGCGTTCTTTACTTGAAATAAATTACGGTAAAAAAAGTTTTGTTGCATTAAACGACGCCGTTATTCAAAGGACTTATAATGAAGAAAGCGACGGCTTAATAATAAGTGTCTCCGTTTCGCTTGACGATATTTTCGTTGACGAAATTTCAGGCGATGGAGTTATTATAAGTACCCCGACGGGTTCTACGGCGTATTCGCTTTCCGCAGGGGGAGCAATTTTATCACCCGGAATAAACGCTTTTATAATGACGCCTTTAAGCGCGCATTCGCTTCATCATAGACCTATTGTTTTTTCGGCGGATTCATCTTGTAAAATTAAAGTTAAAAGTCAAAATGCGGCTTTATTTGCCGACGGTAAAAAAATACTATCACTTTCAGAAGGTGATTTAATCGAACTAAAAAAACGCGGCAATCAAAAACTTGTTTTTTTGCGCAAGGAAAAGTCGAATTTTTATACAAGACTTGACGATAAATTAAATAAATAACGGTGTTTTATGACAAAAAAAGACAGGTTGAATCTTATTCTTAAAGTTATTGAAGAAGAAGAAATCGAAAATCAAAACGAACTTACCGAAGCGCTTATAAGGCGTGGATACAATTCTTCACAGGCGACGGTATCTCGTGACGTAAACGAACTTAATTTGGTTAAGGCAAAAGGATTAAAAAAGAAGTTTAAATATGTCAGGGGCGAAATTGATTTAAGCCAAGTTCCGTCTAAATTTATTGACCTTTTTAAACAAGTTTCACTAAGTATAACTTCGGCAAATAATCTTATAGTTATAAAAACACTTTCGGGAAACGCCGGAACAGCCGCTATGGCGATTGACGAAATGCATTCTTCTGAAATTTTGGGAACTGTTGCCGGTGACGACACTTTGCTTATTGTTACCAAAAACAATTCCGATGCGGAAATTCTTGTTAAAAAATTAAGGAATATTTAATGCTGAAATCTCTTTCGATTAAAAACGTCGCTCTAATTGACGCGGCACAAATCGATTTTACCGAAGGACTTAATATTCTTTCGGGTGAAACGGGCAGCGGTAAATCCGTAATACTTGAAGCCCTTAATTTTGTGCTGGGTGCAAAAGCGGATAAATCTCTTATCAGAAGCGGTGAAAACGAGTGTTCGGTTGTCGCCGAGTTTGACGTTAGCGGTAATGATGAAATTGCTTCGATTTTTGACGATTTAGGCATTGAAAGAGACGATATTTTAATTGTTTCTCGCAGATTAAACGTTGACGGCAAAGGTATTATAAAATTAAACGGTGAAACTTTAACGCAAGGTATGCTAAAAAAAATTACGTTAAAGTTAGTTGATGTGCACGGTCAAAGCGAGCATTTCTTTTTGCTTAAAAACGCAAATCAATTAGAGCTTATAGATAAGTTTACCGAAAAATCAAATCCAGTTAAAAACGAAATTGCCGAAAATATTTCAAGACTTAAAGAAATTGACGGTAAACTCGAATCACTTGGCGGCAGTGATTCGGACAGGCTTGTTAAAATCGATATTTTAAGTTTTCAGATAAATGAAATTGAACAAGCCCAAATCAGCGAAGGTGAAGAAGAAAAACTTATTTCAATAAGAAAAACTTTACTAAACCAAGGTAAAATCGTCAGCGCATTAACGTCTGTTAAAAGTGCGCTTTCCGGCGACGGCGGTGCGGATGACGTTGTCGGTTCGGCGGACAAGATAATGTCATCAATTTCAGAATACGGTGATAATTACTCTGAAATATCAAAAAGAATATCAGACCTTCGCGTTGAAATTACAGACGTAGCCGATAGCGTATCGCAAATTCTTGATGATTTTACATATAGCGAATACGATCCCGAACAAATTGAATCAAGACTTGACGTCATAAAAACGTTGAAACGCAAATACGGCGGAAGCGAAAAGGCAATATTGGATTTTTTGGAAAAAGCCAAATCACAACTCGATATTTACAAAAATTATAATGAACTTTCCGCAAAATTAGTTGATGAAAAAACAAAATTGCAGTCTGTTATTTATGAACTATATAAAAAATTGAGTAATTTAAGACGAGAATCGGCTGAGAACTTTTCCAAAAAAGTAAAAGATGAACTTTTTGAACTCGGTATGAAAAGTGCTGATTTTATCGTTTCGTTTAACGATTTACCGTCGTTTGAAGATTGCGGTTTTTATTCGATTAACGGTAAAGATGAAATTTCATTTATGTTTTCGGCAAACGCAGGTGAACCGCTTAAACCCATGTCCGACGTAATAAGCGGCGGCGAAATAAGCAGATTTATGCTCGCCGTTAAAACGCAGACGGCAAAATTTAACAATATTTCAACTTTTATTTTTGACGAAATCGATGCGGGAATCAGCGGTAATACGGCAAAAATCGTAGCGCAAAAATTTGCTAAAATCGCTAAAAATGCTCAAATAATAGCAATTACGCACTTACCTCAAATTTCCGCGATGGGAGATAATAACCTTTTGATCGAAAAAGTCGAAGAAAAAGGGAAAACTTTAACAAAAGTAATAAAACTTGACGATAAAGGTAAACTTAACGAGATAGTCAGGTTAACAGGTGGCGAAATCGAAAGCGCATCCGCAAAGCAGCTTGCAAAGGAACTTATCGATTATTCGACGGATTATAAAAGGAGCATTATTTAATGAAGATTATTCATGTTGCTGATTTGCATTTGAATTCAAGATTAGAAACGCTTCCTACCGAAAAGGCAAAAATCCGTCGGGATGAATTATTGAGAAATTTTGAACGCCTGTGTGAATTTGCTAAAATAAATGATGTAAAAGCCGTTATTCTTGCCGGTGACGTTTTTGATACTTCAAACAATTCATCAAAGGTAAAAACACGTTTTTTATCAGCAATTAAAAATGCTTCAACCGTTGATTTTTTGTACCTAAAAGGCAATCACGACGACGGCGAAATTTTTAACGAAAACGATATTTTACCTGATAACTTAAAATTTTTCGGAGACGAATGGTCGTCGTTTGAATATGAAAACTTATGTATTAAGGGTGTAAATTTTACTGCGACTAATAATAAGTTGGTTTATGATTCTTTAACAAATGATTTTAATAAGTTAAACATTGTCGTTTTGCATGGTCAAACTGCCGCATATAACTCATCTGACGGTTTTTATGTCGTTAATTTACCCAAACTTAAAGAAAAAGGAATAGATTATCTTGCGCTCGGGCACGTTCATGCAAGATCGTTGGAAAAACTTGACGGAAGAGGAGTTTATGCTTACTCGGGAGCATTTGACGGCAGAGGTTTTGATGAATTAGGTGAAAAAGGTTTTTATCTTTTAGAAACGGATAAAGATATACAACCCGAATTTATAACGTTTTCCTCACGAGTGCTTTATGAATTCGAGTTCTCAACAAACGGTTACGACGATTTTTATGCGTTAAAAGGTGAAATTGTTCGCAAACTAAAATCCGAAGTAGAATCAAAATCGCTTATTAAAGTTATTCTTAAAGGTGAAATCGGCATAAACTTTCACGTTGATGCTGATTCTTTATCAAGAGAACTCAACGAATTATTCTTTTACGCCAAAGTATATGACAAAACGTCGTTAAAGGTAAACGAAACCGACTTTGAGTTTGACAAAACGGTTCGCGGTGAATTTGTACGAAAAGTCCTTGCAAGCGATATTACCGACGATATGAAAAAAAGAGTAATTTCCTGTGGGTTAAATGCTCTTAAAGGGGAAGAATTATTATGATACTTAAAAAAATATACGTTTCTTCCTTTGGCAAACTTAAAGATTTTTCTCTTGAATTTAACGAGGGCTTTAATCAGATAAATCAACAAAACGGTTGGGGTAAAACTACGCTTGCCGTATTTATTAAAAGCATGTTTTACGGTCTATCCGACGGTAGAAGATCGTTAAAATCAAGCGAAAGGAAAAAGTATCGTCCGTGGGACAGTACCGAAATGTTCGGCGGTTACGTTGACTTTGCTTATAAAGGTGAAGATTTCCGTATAGAAAGATACTTCGGAACAAAAGAATCAGATGACGTTGTGCGACTTACCGATCTTAAAACAGGTAAAGAAATACAAAAAAATGAAAATTTAGGTAAAAGACTGTTTTCGGTTGATGAAGACGGTTTTGTTTCATCTGTATTTTTCGGACAAAACGACTTGGAGACCGATGGTACGGGTCTTACTGAAAAATTTACCACAAATATCGGAAAAGACAGTCAAAACGTTGACGAAGCTATAGCAAGAACCGATGTCTTAATGAAAAAATATAAAGCAGGGCGTGGTGACGGCGGTATCGTTAACGATTTAAAAAATAAAGTTTTAAAGGTTGAAGAAGAGATTAATACTTGCAAAAACGCTCAAAAATCTTTTATTCAGCTTGAAAAAGAAGTTAAGGTTGCCGAAAACGAATTATCAAAAATAAGCGATAAAATCGATAAACTTTCGGAAAATTTAAGAATAGTTTCCGAAGCCGAGGCTATAAACTTAAAAAAACAAAGAATTATTGACTGTGAAAATAAAATAAAAGAATTAAATAACGAACTTCAAAATGCCGAAAAGATTTTTGCGGGAAGAATTCCGACAGATGATGAAATTTCGGCATATTACGAGTGCTTTAAAGATCTTGAAAAAGTAAATAACGAAATAAATAAATTAAATATTTTAATTGCCGAAAAACAAACGATTTCTACCCAATCTAAACCGGACAAAAATAACTTGGTTAAAATTATTATGCTAATAATATCGGCAATACTTTTGGCTTCCGGCGTTGCTCTCTTTTTTGTAAATGCAGTTGTCGGGGCTATAGTTTCAATAATTTCATTAAGTTTATTTATTTTTGTATTACTGTTTAATAAAAATAAATCGCATAAAAACGTTGAGAAACAAAATGATGAGTTAAACAATAACCGTTTAAAAGAACTTATCAATGTTTCTAATATTTATAATGAAAAATTAACGGCTTTTTTTGCAAGATTCGATATGCCCTCCGATTTGTCTTTTGGAGAAAAATTTGCAAAAATAACCGAATCGCTTAAAAATATTTTAAAAATAAAGTCAGATATCGAGGCTAATAAAAGGAATCTTGAATTTTACCTTAACGACGATTCTATTAAAAATGAAAACGTGGTTATATCTGATAAAACCGCAAAAGAATTGACAGACGAATTGAACGATTTAAGGTATAATTTTACCGCCAAAAACCGTGAGCTTGCCGACAAAAGGGCGTCACTGAGATTTTTAGAAGAAAACGCTTCCGAATTATCTGACAAGTGCAATCAACTTAGCGATACGGAAGTTTTACTGAAAAAGGCCGAAGAAGATTACAACGTTTTAAGCATTACAAAAAAATATTTGATTTCTTCAAATGAGGAAATAATAAGCCGCTATCGTTTGCCTATGGAACAGGCGTTTTTGAAATATTTATCCGAAATAGATTCTAAAAAAGTTTATTCGGGAACTATTGACGTTAACTTAAAACTCACCGTTAATGACAATGAAAAAAGCAGAGATCCGCTGTTTTACAGTCAAGGTTATAAAAACTTATTTGATATATGTAAAAGATTTGCTTTTATAGATGTTTTGTTCAGCGGAGAAAAACCTTTTGTTATTTTAGACGATCCGTTTTGCAATCTTGACGGCGATAAAATTCAAAACAGCATTAGTTTGCTTAAAAAAATATCAAGCGAATATCAAATTATATATTTTATTTGCCATGAAAGCAGAGGTGCTTAAAATGGAGCGTAAATTAAAATTTGATATGATACCTGCCGGATGCTGGAAAAATAATTTACACGTTATTTTAAGTAAAAAAGCGTGGGATTTTATAAAAAAAGACGCAAAAATCAGATCAGGCGGAAATTGTTCAATATGCGGCAAAAAAACGAAATATCTTGACGCGCACGAAGTTTGGTCTTATGATATTAAAAACGGAATACAAAAACTTGACGACGTAATCGCAATTTGTAAAGATTGTCATAATACAATTCATATCGGAAGATCTCAGCTCGTCGGTTGCGCCGAAAAGGCTGAAGATCATTATATGAAAGTTAATAATTGTTCTTATGCGGAAATGCGGGCGGATTTAGGGCAGGCAAATCAATTATATAACGAACGCAGCAAAGTAGATGAATGGAAGACGGATTTAACGTGGCTTAATAGGTTTTTAAAACAAAACAAGTAATTAAAGGGGAAATTTATGAAGTTATTAACCCGTAATAAAATAATAGCATTTGTTTTAGCCGGTTTTTTGATTTTTTCAATTTCGGTGGCAAGTGCATTTTCAAAAAATAATTACTTGCCGGTCAGCGGTGAGGCCGATTATTCAACGGACGCCGGCATATTTGATGTTGTCGACGATTTTAGGTTTAACGGTCTAACTGAAAACAAAGAAGATCTTTTCTTAACAGAGTTCGATAACGTTTCAACTGCCGAATACGGCAGCTATTCTTACGGTCTTATTCCGGCAAATGAATTCAATTCGACGGTAAACACAGGTAGCGGTTCGATTTTATATCAAATTAAAATTGAAGGTAACGGACTGTTTTTTATAGTAAGAAATCTTGAATTAAAGCTAAATTACTTATTTAAAACGGGTAATAATGCTAAAATTATCGTTTCCTATGCTTCTGAAAATAAAGATGCCGAATATAACATTATTGAAGAAATATCTCAAAATTTTATTGGTGAAAAACAGGAAAGGGTTATTGATTTAACAGATCTTATTGAATCGCAAGATTTATCAGTACAAAATTTATACGTTAAAATAAACCTTATACATGACGAAAAGGAATTACCTGTTGAGGACGTTTCATTAAATCTGTTTTCAGTTGAATTTTCAGGCATGCATAATTTCGTTATGAAGAAAGGTGCGAGTGTAAGACAGACGTCAAGCACTGCACGTGACTTATTTTACCGAGTATTTATTGCAGTTGATTGTTATAATTTAATAACTGAAAAATATTCTTCGGATTCCTTTGATATTAAACTCGGTAATATTATAATGCCTGTTGATTACATTAAACTATATGATGCCGTACTCGATAAGGATAGAATTCGTTTTGTCGGGGACGACGTTTATATAAATTATTATGATTATAGGGTAACGAGTTCACTTGCTGCGTCATTTAACGGTGCTTCCGAAAGCGAGCATTATATTGTCACGGTAAATGGCGTAGATTATTACTATTTTGACGGTTCAATAAGAAACGTTATGCCAAAAAATATCGCTCGTGATTTTATGAGTAGGTCTTATATCAGGGTGATGGGTGATGCCGGTCAGGTATTTTTTACAGTTGCGGCTTTTAATAATCAACAACTGAAAAACAATAGCCGTTCCGCATTTTATACCGCTCAAAGGTCGTTGAGTCAACCCCGGAACTTTCTTCCAAAATGGAAAAATTGATTTACAATAGGGTGATTGATTCTTATAAAAATACTAACTACACAGTAAGAAAATTATATATTGACGAATCGTATAACGTTGTGTCGGCAACTGTTGAAACATTTAATGCGACGCTCAATTCAAAGGTCACTTTAACGGACGATTATAAAAATAATTGCCTTGAAGGCTTTGAGTATATAGGAGACGATGGGGAAATTTTTGACGGAGATACGCTTTTATATCAAAACACAAAGTACGATAAAGTTTATCCATTAGGTAAACTTGTTATAAACCTTTATTATAAAACCGTATAAAACGAAATATAAACCGAATAGAAGATAATCAAAAAACCGTTAGAATTTCTAACGGTTTTTTGA
>JAXFZW010000097.1:0-14002 GCA_034184645.1 Clostridia bacterium
CCGACTTTGAGGTATTCCGCCATAACTTCATAGTGTACGGCGTTTCCGTTTGCGTCTGACACACAAAGTATTCTTCTCGGAGCGTCGGAGAGCGTAGAATAATATACTTTGTCGCCGTCGAGAGTTATATTTTCGGTCTTTACCATAGCGACGTAAGCGCATGCAAGTTCGTTAAGAACAAGGTTTGCGCACCTTGTCAGCGTATCGACGGCACTCATTGCGTCGCCGTCTTCAGCGTACTCGCCGTTTTCCAAATATCCTACCGCCTTGATAAGCCCTAAATAGACCGCGGCGTGTTTAACTACGTCTTTAAGTTTCATATCTTTCTCCGTTTGATAAAAATTTCCCCCGTGCGGTTTTCCGCACGGGGGATAATTGCTTATATTAATATTGTTTACGCTTCGGTTATACCGCTTATCATGCCCTGACCGTTAGGTCTTGCGCAAATAAGGTCTGCGTATTTTACGAGAGTAGCCGTATAAACGGGCTTACCCGCTACCTGTTTTAACACTTTTCCGTCGTCGCCTTCAAGCCATTGCCAGTCGCAAAGTTGATGAAGGGTGAAATCGTCGGTGTTCAAAAGGTACATAGTTCCGTCCGGACAAAATCTGTCGGCAACTATGGGAATACCGTTGTACGTCATCGCCTTATATCCGCCGGCAAGTTCCGTCACGTCGATTACGCGCTTATTTTCGGCAAATAAAGCCTGCAACGCGCGACGAACGCCCCACGAGCAGATAATAAGGTTTACGTTTCCGCCGCTTTGCGCTTCGATTTCGTCGATAGCCGTCTGAATCATAAGTTCGCTTATTTCACCGGCGTTCTTTTTGATGTACGGAACGAGCCAACTGTGGGTAGCCCTTGAAAGACCGTAAATACTTCCTTCGTCCGTAAAAATTGCTTTAAGACCGGTTATTTCGTTGTTATAAGAACCCTGAACGGTAACGAGCGAGTTTGCCGGAACGTTAGTAGTGGTAAGCGCAGTTCCGCTAACGGTGATTTTTTTATTTTTCCTGTCCACCGAAAGAATTTTTCTACCCGTCGCCTGTGCGATTGCCGTGCCGTCAGCCGCTCTAAAATCGACTACCATACCTTCGATAACGTTTTTAACGTTGTCAAGAGTGATTACGCCCGAATTTATTGCGCTGACCTTTGCAAGTTCGCCGCTTCCGTCACCGAAAAGCATCCTTCCGAAGTTAAAAGAACTTGCTTTGATAAGTCCGTCCATTTCTGAATTCAAAAGGGATACGAAAGCACCCGAATTGTTTTCTGACGCCCTTACCGCCTTATCTGAAATTTCAATCGTGCCGTAAAGGTTTTTAAGCGTCACTACGAACTGTTCGTAGTTGTTGCCGGTAGCATCGGGAAGATCGCCGTCCTCCGTACCTGCGCCGACTCCACCGTTCATACCGTAAACGGCAAGTTTTCTCACTTCCTTACCCCATACGTCGTCCGTGCTTTTGTTTACCATAGCCAAAAGCGGATTCGCTTTTACGTTTAATTGTTCGGACACCGCGTCAAGATAAAATGATTTAAGCGCTTTGTCCGCATTAGTTAAATTAACTGCCATAATTTCTCCTTAATTAGTCTTTTTAAAAATTTCTTTTGCGAGCATTCCTGCTTCCGCAATAGTTTTCGGCTTGTCCGCCGGCGCCTTCACGCCGACGCCGGCTTCGCCCAAAAGGACAGCCGACTGCCTGCTTTTTAATATACCTTTAAGGTAGTCTTTGAGAATTTCTTCCTTCTCGTCGCTTGTACCTTTAAGTTCCCCGGCGCTTTGCTCCGAAACTTCCGTTTTTACCGAAGCCGCAGCCCCCTCTAACTCCTTAATCCGTTGACAGCGTTTGGTAAATTCGGATTCCAAAGAGTTATACGCTTGAAGTAGCGATTTTACGTCTTTAAACTTGCCTAATGAGATTTCCGACTCCGTGCCTGATTCGTTTTGCGCCTCCGCGCCTTGCACCTGTGCTTCGATTTGTTCATTTGCCGCTTCCTTCATTTAAATTCCCTCCGTCTTTAATTGTTTTTGTTTTATTTTGTTTTTGTGTTCGGCTATGTGATCCATAAGCCTTTGCTTTTGCGAACTCGTCAGTTCTTCGTACTCGCTTAAAACGTACCTCGTATGCTCTCCGACGTGAATTTCGTCGTCGTCGATTTCTTCGGCGTTAAGCGTTGCTCCCTTTCTTATTTTTTCGTTTTCCGCTTCCGCTTTTTCTTCTTGAAGTTTGGCTATTCCTTTTGCGGAATCCAAATCCTTATAACCTAAAAGCGACAAAACCTTTTCCTTGGTCGAAGCCGAAAGTTTTCCCGATTCGCTTGACAAAATACCGCTTTGATAAAGTTGAAAAATTACGTTCTTTTTTTGCGTGGGCGTGTACATAAGTTCGTTTTCGCTTTCCAAATAAACGTCGTCCGATAAAAGAGTTTTTTTGCCCGCGTAATAAACTTTCGTTCTGCCGTAAGAGTCCCTGCTTTTTATAGCCTTAACGCCTGACGTAAACTGCCTGAACATACGCAAAACGTGTTTTGCCGATTTCATATAACACTTCCTTATAATATCCGCCGCCGCAGTCAGTCTTTCGTTGTCCTGCTCGATAAGAAGTTCAAGTGCCGAGCCGCTTGAAAGTTTTGCGTTTTTTGAACTCGACGAAACGTCCGACACTCCGCTTATAGCGACAAACTCGTTGACGAGTTTTTCTTCTTCGTCCGAAAAGTCCGGCGGTACTGCCGCCGCATTCATCATTTCGGGCGCTTTTGAGCCTTGTCTGTAAACGACTACTTTACCCGGTGATAAACCGTCTTCGGCAAGTTCGTCGATATCAACGCTTCCGTCTTCAACCGTCATCACTCCGTTAGTAAGTCTGTTTAAGAATTCGTGCTTGCGGTTTTTGACTGCGTTATAAGCCCTTTGTACGGGTATAAGCCTTTCGATAATGCTGCTGCCGAAAAAACTTCCGGGCGTCACAGTAGGCTGCTGCTTCACAAACGGAAAACTGCGCTTTCCCGACGCTCCCGTTTTATAAGGCAAAACGCCGTCGTATAAAAGTTTGCCCGCCGCAACTATAATAAGCCTTCCGTCGGGGTATTCTTTTGTAGGTGCGATATAGTCTTCAATAACTATCGCTGCGTCTTTTACCGTATTTTCACTTTTTTTGTTTTGCCTTTCCGTCTTTGCGGTCAGATTGTATGCGTCTATTTCGTCGGGAACTACGTCGACTCCGTATCTTTCCTTTATCACCGTTACGGGGACTGCCTTTGCGTGCATTATTCCCGAACAGTTTTCCACTTCTTCCGAGTACAGATTATCAGGGAAAATTTCAAACGGAGATACGGACACGATTTCGACGTCGCCTTCCTTTACGTTTTCGCCGTTAAAGTTTCCGACGACGTTTCCTTTTTCGGCGTTCCAGATTATTTTGTAAAATCCCGTGCCGCAAATTTCACTCCACGAAGTAGTTTCCTTTACTCTGTCTTCAAAAGAACAGTTTTTAAACGTTTCGCTTATAAGTTTTTCGGCGATTTGCGCACTTTTCACGTCGTCGTCATCGTCGGTTAACGGTCTGACGTAAACGGTTGGCGTTACCCTTGCAAGTTTAGCGAGCCTTGACTCCATAATGGGCGCAATGTGGTTGAACACTCCCCTGTTTTGCCAAAAAAACTCTTTATCGTCGTAAACTAATTCGCCGCGTCGGCTTACGCTTAAATATTGATTACCCCTTAAAAAGTTAAGATTCAATTCCCATTGACGTTCCAAACTTTTTCTTTCGCTTTGCCGTCTGATAAACTCGGCGGTCACGCTTTCGACAAGTTTTTCTTCCTGCCTTTCCTTTTCGCTTTTCACTTTTGGTTTATTCACTTTTGCTCCTTTTCTTCCGCCAGAATTTTTAAAAGCCGTATCTTCTCGTTTTCAAGTTCTTCGTCGGTCATTTCGGCTATGGGTTTTTCGGTTTTATCGAGAAGTATTTTCAGCGCGGTAACGTCAGGCGGAACGTTTTTTACCGTTACTTTCTTTTTGGTTAATTTTACTTCGCCGTCGTCGGCGGCGTATTCCTCGACCGTTTCAGTCGAGTCGTATCCGAGCGCTTTTTTTATAAGCGCGTCTTCTATGCTGTCCGCAAAAGGCTTGTCTTTCCTTTTTACGCTTTTCTTTTTAGTTTTGTCTTCTTTCATTTGCCACTTTTCTTATCAAACGCTCCTTGTCTTTTTGAATTGCGGTTTTAATAGGTTTAACGGGACTTAAATGCGGCTTTGACATAAGGTAATATCTTAATTCGTCAAGCGAGTGGTCGTCGTACTTTTTAGGGTTATCCCCTTCGCCCCACCAGTAGGATTTGAATTCGCGTATTAAATTTACGCAGTTTTTAAATATATAAAGTTTGGGCGAAAATTCCGATTTGTTCAAATACTGCTTAACCCTTTCGATTCCGCTGAAAATATCCTTATTTACTTTTGGGTTTACCGCTATTCCGTTTTCAAAAAACAGTTCGGAAACGCTTTTATTTAATGCAAGTGTTTTTTGGTTTGCCGCCGAGTCTATAAGCGATTCGATTTTCCCGTCCGGACGACGTTTCCAGCCGATAGCGTCAGAAATTTCACGTATTTTATCCGCATGAAACTTAACGTCTTTTCCTGCGACGAAATGCTCCGCCACGACGTAAACGTTTCCGTCGTAATCAACGCAGTACCAATGTGCGGAAAGCGGATTATTAAGCCCCGGGTCGATGGATAAAGTGTCCTGCCACTCCGCCGGATAGTTAAACGGCTCGATTACGAAGTAATTTTCGTCGAACTCCGGATAAACAAGCCCCGAACTGCTTTTGAATCTGCCGTATCTTCGGCTTTCAAGTTGGTCGGCGGAAAGAGTTTTTGAAAGTTCGGAAAACTCCTTTTCGTCAAGATAAGGGTTGTCCGCCCACTCCATAAACTCGTACCACACTTCATCCGAATTTCCGCTATTTAAATAAATTTCGTCGTATATATAGGTCAAGCCTTTAAGCGGCGTCATCGTTCCGAAAATATCGCCCCGCTTATCGAGAACACGCATTTTGCACTCCTCGTAAACGTCTTTCGGCGGTTCTTCGTCAAACCACACGAAATCAAGCGAACTGCCCTGAAACTTTTCTCGTCCCTGATCGCACGACTTAAACCCGATAACGCTTGTTCCGCCGAACACGTTTTTTATGCGTATCTGGTCTATAACCCCGTATTTCAAACTGTCCTTTTTGCCTGAAAGCATTGTCACGTCTTCGATCCACGACGGGTTAAGATAGTGTAATATTTTAGACTGCGCCACGTCCCTTTGCACCTGTGTCGAAAGCGATACCACCCAACCGAAAACGTTTTCCCTGTTTTGCCTGTAAGGGTGAATGCCCCTTGCCATATAAACCGTTTCAACCGCACCGCACTCCGTTTTGCCGCTTCGATTTCCGCCGAACACCCATCTGTTCTTTTTTTGGCATTTATGGAATTCAAGTTGTTTTACGTGCACCTTTTCGCCCGTGTTATAATTTTTCAGCGCGTCTTTTTTGCGCCTTTTTTGTTCTTTTTCGATTTCAAGTATTTTTGAAACAAGTTCTTTCACAATCTACAAATTCACCCCTTTTACGCTAATTTACTTACTTTATCTTTAATTTCCCGCGTGTATAATCGTTTTTACTTTCACTTTTATTTCGGGGGATTTATGCTTTTTATTAAAAGAATAATTTGCCTTGCGGCGATTATGATTTTTTTTATATCGGGTTTATTATTAAGTAATACCACCATTACATTTGCCGCAAGCGAATACCTGCGAATAGTAAACGATGAGACGCCTATATTTGCCGACGCCGAAATGAAGGAATTTTTATTCTATCTCCCTTACACGTACTACGTTAAACTTATATCGGCGGAAAACGGCGTTGCGCTTGTCGAGTGCTCGGGCGAAAATTTGCCCGCAGTTGAAGGATACGTACTATATTCCGACCTTTTAAGCGACGGTAAAACGGTTTTAGTTCCTTACGTAAACCTTAAAATAAAAACCTGTAAAAGCGCGGCGCTTTACGTTGAACCCACCCTGAAAACAGAAAGCAGATATATTTTTGCCGAGCGTGAACTTTGCTACTACGGACACGTAAAAACCGAAAGCGGATTCGCATACTTTGTCGGCTACGGCGGAAACGTCGGCTACGTCAAAGAAGACTGCCTTTACCCGTTTACCGTGCAAAATCACCCTAACCCCATGTCCGACACGGAAAGCGACACCGCTAACCCTACGACAAAAACCACAAATAAAGGCGGAATTTCGCTTACGGTCAGAATAATAATAATCGCAAGCCTTATCGCCGCAGGAATAATCGCCGCGTTCGCTTTCAGAAAACCCCGTGAAAACGACGCATCGTACTACGACGAAAACGATTTCGGTTAATAATGATTTAAGCGGAACGTTCCGCCAAGGTCAAAATTTCACACTTCGCTTTAAGTTTTGCAAAATTTTTTTCTCTTATTAAAACTCTTTTGTAAAGTTCTCTGAAAAAGTCGATTTTCAAACATTTCTCTTCAAAAAAATTGTCGTCAATACCGACCGCACTTATTTTTGAGCCAAACCTTGACACCACCCTTATTTGCTTGCGAAAATACGCCCTGCTTGAAAAATCAAACTTGGCGTACATCTCTTTCGGAAGCCTTTTAAAGTACTTGTAATCGAGAATAATTTTTTCGTCGTCCGTAAGTTTAGAAACAGCACGTTCAGTTTCTGATTTAATTTTTGCGATAACGTCCTTTTGAGCGGTAAGCGATAAAATTTTTTCGGCAATTTTTTCACACGGTGAAAAATCGCACATGGACGAAATTGCTTTTTTAAGTACAAGTTCGTCAAGTTGAGCCATAACAGCGTCGAGACTTTTATACGCATAAAGTATTGTTTTTGAGTAATATTCGTTCATTTTTTTTGCTCCGTCCTTAAATCACCCCTATTATAATTGTCGAATTTTGCCGTAGTCAATGCTTTATGACGAATTTTGAACAAAAATAAATAATTTTGTACAAAATTAGTCCCGACCGTCATGCACTCATTGACTAAACCCGAACGTTATAATAGAATGTGTTATTTTACGAACATTTGTTCGCTTTTTAGATGGATAATATTACAACACTTTGACAGTTTTTGTCATATTTATATGTTTGTTTTAACAAATTTTAATTTTTTTAGTCGATAAAAATATATACAAATGGGTTTTAATATGTTAAAATGTATTTTATGATACTTAATAATAAGTTTTTAAAAATATTTAAATCAATTTTAATCACAATGCTTTCGGTCACGCTTATTTTTTCCGCCTTTATGCTATTAAGGTCGTCGAAAAATGCAAGCGCATCGACAAGTATTGCTCTTTCCCCCGTTTTGCCTTTAACTTTTGCCGAAACGGAAACGCTTAATGCCCCGAAGGAAACGCTTTACCTTGAAGACGGCAGGATCGCCACTATTCAGGGCGACGACGTTGTTTTTTACCTTCCCGACGGAACGATAAAATCGCTTACCGGATTTACTTCGTTAAAGCAACTGAAAAATTTCGGCGAAAATCTTTTAGTTTCAAACGCCGGCTCGCTTTACCAAATAAATTTAAGCGACTACACCTACTCGCAACTGACGTACGACAACGAAGGCACGATAGAATCGGTCGGCGGAAATTACTTTGACTTAAACGACAGATACTTGATTACGGCTTACGGGAATAATCTTACCGTGTACTCCTATCAAATTGAAAACGGAACTTCGACGATAAGTTTAATAAGGTCTTTCGGCGGAGTCAAGGGTGACTGCCCTATCGCAATAAACGGCGATACGGTATTTTACCACAATAACGGCGATCCGCGCATGCTTTACGCAAGACCGCTTACAGGTACGGACATCACCGAAATTGCGGAAATAACCGTCACCGACATAATCGCCGACGACAGTTATATTTACTATATTTACGGTGCAAAAATCTACCGTCGCAGTTTAATTGATCCTACCGAAGAAATTCGCCTTGAAATAGGCAGTTCGGACAAGTTCGATTTAGGAAGACTGCCATCCCCCGTCAGTTTATCGTTTAAAGGAGACAATCTTTTTATAACCGACGACGTGCTTAACGCCGCACAGGAATTCAAAATAGAAGAAAACAAACTTTACTTTACCGGGTATGCCCTTGCAAGCGGCAAAACGGCGTTTAACCGTGTAGGCGTTTCGGCAAGCACGGATATTTGCGGAAAAACCCTTGTTGCGCTTGACAGTAAAAAACTTACTTTAATTAAAGACGTAAACGGCGATCTTTACTCGGAAAGTAATTTTACAAACCTGTTTTTAACCGAATTAAACGGAACAATCGGGTTTACGCCCGATACGGCAATAGTCGGCGAAAACACCGTTATGTTATTGAACAAGGAAGTTAAAACAGTCACAATAATCGATTTTAACGGCAACTTACTTTATTCACATAACGGACTTGACGGAAACAATTTGACTTCCGCCTGCTACGCTGACGGCGTTTACTACGTCGCTAAAATAGGCGGAGGACTTGCGACTGACACGCAAGTTTATAAATTCGACGAAAACAATACCGTAACCCCTGCCGAGCCGATTTTCACCGCAACCGAAAACTTCGGTGCGGGAACGCTTATTTCCGCCGATATTTACGGCAACGTTTACCTTACAGATTCAAACGGTTTTATTTATAATTCAAACGATTTTACGTCAGCGCTTAACCATACGGGAATAAGCGGAATAATCAAAATCGTAAGCGATATGGCAGGCAACGTTTTCGCACTCACCGCAAACGGCGTTTCGTACGTTTCGGGCGGAGTCGATTACGATATTCCGATAGCCGACGGCAACCTTAAATCGTTTGCCCTATCCTACGACCAAAAAACAGTTTACTTTACCGTAAACGGAAGCGAACGGGTATTTATGAGCGACGCACTTCCTAACCTTTCGGCAGACTCGGTTAAAATACCTACCGAATTTAAAACGAGTTCTACTTCCGCAGACATAAGCGCATTTAAATCGGTATCGATAGAAGGCGCAACCGCTCTTTCGGTAAGCGTGGGCGAAAACGTGTTCAATTTCGGTAAAATAGAAAGCGGATACGCCGATGAATATATATGCGTTTGCGAAGCGACGTCAAGCGGGGTTGACCCGATAAACGGCAACACCTTAACGCTTGACCTTTACGTTATACTCGGTAAAAACGAAAAACTTAAACCCCAGCTTTACCTGGTGCGCAAAGACCTCGCCACCGACACGACCGTAAGCGTTAAACACACGACGGCAACCTGCGAAGTTTACGTCACGACCGACGTCAACGCATACTATATCCCCATGATTTCGGACGGCAACTTTTTACTTACCGACGGCGAAGGAGTTTTAAGAATAAGCGCAAAGACAAAAATTATTCCGCTTTACGAAATCGCATTTAACAGCGATGGTCTTAACGAAAAATTTTACTACGCAAAACTTGAAAATTCCGAAGGAGAAGAAGTTTTCGGATATATCCCGGAAAACTTTACAGTTGATAAACTTTCCGAACAACAAAACGGCGATACGGTAGTTTCACAAATTAAAGGCGAAAAGTCTAATTCGCTTAGAAACTCTTTGATAATAATCGCCCTATCCGCATCGGTATTCGGAACGTCGCTTTTCTTTATACTTAAAAAGAAAAACGTTTAGTTAAAACAATAAAACAAAAACCGCCGAAAGGCGGTTTTTGTTTTATTTCACGATTTACGTTTCGTAAGGGGACGTCATATCTCCGTTTAGTCTTTCAGCACCTGCGCTTATCATATCGAACTCCTCGTCGGGGTCGAAATTGTCGGCGTTTTCCGCCGCCGCAAGTTTGCTTATAGACACTTCGTAAGCGGTCATCGTTCTTACGTCGTCATCCGAAATTTTTTTCTGATACTCTCTGCTCTGTATTCTGCCGGCGACGGCGATTTTTTCGCCTACGCTTAAATTTTTGGCAAAACGTGCGTTCCTGCCCCATGCGATACACGGTATATAATCGGACTTGTTATACGAGCGGTTTACCGCAATTAAAAGGTCGGCTATTTCACGGTTAAAGGGCGTCGTTCTGTAAACGGGCGGCTTACATATATACCCCGAAAGAACGATATTGTTAGGGTTCTTTTTGGGCGTTTCGACAAGTTCTCGCACGAACACGGTAAGCATAAGTTTGCTTTTACCGTCAACAAGTTTGTTGTAACTTCTGAATTGCCCGTACGCATTGATAAATACCCCCGGTTTTAAGTTCCTGTCTTCAATTAGTCTTTCGGATACGGTTAGCGGTAAAATATCCCCCTGCCCCGAAAGTCTTTTTACGAGAACGGACATTTCATAAAAACCTTCCCCGTAAACTTCGTGCGAAAACTCCGCTTCCGTGAGTATTTCGCCGCTGATAAATACCTTATTGTTTTTTTCGCTAAATGAGTTCATTTATACTTCCTCCAAAGAATTTCCGTTTGTTTTTATTTGCGCGCCGTCGGGCGCGATTTTATAACCGTTTTTGTAAATAAGTTCGCCTATCGGCACGAATTTGTAGCCTTGTGCTTTCAGCCCTTTTATTATGCCGGGCAGCGCTTCCGCAGTATGTAGCCCCTGGTTGTGAAAAAGTACGATAGAGCCGTTTTTTACCCTGCTGATAACCCTGTTTTCAATTTCCTTTGCGGAAAGGTTTTTCCAGTCAAGACTGTCAACGTCCCATTGAATTACGTAAAGCCCCTGCTCTTTTGCGACGTCTATAACGTTATCGCTGTACTCGCCGAAAGGCGGACGAAACAGTTCGGGACGTTTCCCCGTTACCTTTTCGATAGCGTCGCAAGACGTTTTAAGTTCGGTTGTTATCGCAGATTTACCGAGTTTTGACATGTGCGGATGACTCGCCGAGTGAGTGCCTATTTCATGCCCGTCGTCGTAAACTTTTTTAAGAATTTCAGGGTACTTTTCCGTCCAAAACTGCACGCAAAAGAAAGTGCTTTTTACGTTTTCGTCCTTCATTACCGAAAGCAGCGTTTGGGTATAATCGACGCCCCACGCACAGTCAAAAGATATTGCAATCTTTTTTTCATCCGTTTTGACGTAGTAAATAGGCAACTTTTTCATGGCGTATCCGAAAAACACGCTGTAAGCACCCGTTCCCGCCAACACTGAAATTACGGTCACCGCCAAAAGGGTAAGCGCCATAGCCCTTAAAAGACTTTTCCCGGACACGAAGATGAATCTCATTATATACTCGCTTTTTTGTTGAATTTCGGCGTTAAAAGGCTTATTTTGCAGTATTTTGTCGTTATCGGTTAAGCCTTTCGCCCACACTTGAATTTTATGCGATTATATTGCCGTTTATAACGGATTTGCCGGCTATAAAAATAAAAAAATCGCTTTTCGTTTTACAAACGGCGATTTTTAATGTATAATTGCGATATAAATAAAGGAGAATTATATGAACGAAGGTTTTTCTTTTGCAAAACTTTGGGATGAAATCGTCACCTTTTTTACGACAAAGTACTGGAACATAATTTCGTTTTTTTTAGTGTTGCTTGCGGGAATTTTAATAATTAAAACGTTGCTGACAATTATTAAAAGAGCAATGCGCCGCGGAAAAATGGAAAGAATAGCGCAATCGTTTATTTTAAACATTTTACGCTACGTTTTATATCTCGTACTGCTGCTTATTCTTTTGTCGATGATAGGCGTTCAGATAAGCGGAATAATAACCGCCCTTTCAGCCGCTTTACTTGCGGTAGGCATGGCACTTAAAGACAGCATAGCAAACCTAGCGAGCGGAATTATAATCGTCAGCATGAAAATGATAAGAAAAGGCGACTTTATTTCCGCAGACGGAACGGACGGTACGGTTGAAGATATAAACTTCCTGTTTACGACACTTAAAACGCCCGACAATAAAAAAGTGTTTATCCCTAACGGAACGGTTACCAAAAGTTCATTGTATAACTACGGCATAAACGGTTCGAGAAGGGTTGACTTCACGTTTTCGGTATCATACGACGCAGACGTCGAACTCGTTAAAAAAATAGTCACCGACGTTATGTACTCCTGCGACAAAGCGGCAACCGACCCTGCGCCTTTTTGCAGGCTCAAAACGCTTAGTGGCAGCAGCCTTGACTTTTTTGCCAACTGTTGGTGCAATTCCGACGATTACTGGACTGTTTACTATTACGTCACCGAAACGGTATTTAACGAATTCAAAAAACAGGGCGTATCTATTCCCTATCCGCAAAGTGAAGTAAGAATAAGAAACGACCAAGTCGTTATGCCCGTAATAGATGAAACGCCCGTAAGAACCGCTCCCGAATTCAAGATAACTTCAAAAGAAGAAAAAGACGAATTTGAGTTTATCAAAAAAGTAAAAGAAAAAGCCGACAAAAAAATTGCCAAAAAAAAAGGAAAAAGCAAAAAAGAATAATCAGGACAAACAAAAGCCCGAATAATTTTAACTGCTAATTTCATATAAAGCAAAACCGCCGACGTTACTGCTCTTCCCATAGGGATTTAAATTTAATAACTTATAAAACTCGACTTTCAATAAGTCGAGTTTTCTTTTACCCACGCAAAACTACTTGATAAATCTTTTTGTTTATGATATACTAATTATGCCAAACCAACTGAATAACTTAGGCAAGGACTATTTTTATCCTTTTTGGATAATTATATTCTTTTTGCGTTATGTCCATAATGAATTTGATAAAAATGCAAATTCCTACTGGATATAGCGTAGATTTGTTCTTGCTTTTCAGTTGGTTTGGCGACTATCGGAGTTTGCGTTTTTGTGCGTTTACTTCGGTAGGCGCACTTTTTATTTTATAATATTTTTAGGAGGTTTAATAAATGGCTTTAATTCAATGTTCAGAGTGTGGGAAACAAATTAGTTCAAATGCGGAGTCTTGCCCTCATTGTGGTAACCCAATTCAAAAAACACATACAACTATTCCTTCATATGAAAACAAAACAGTTAGAGTAACATGTTGGGGGTTAGGCGGCTCTAATGCAATAGTTGAAAAGTTAAGGAACGAATTAAATTCGGGTTGGGAAATTGTTTCAACGATTGAAGACCATTGGCGTGGCGGAATGTTACGTCATGTATATACAGTTGTGTTGAAAAGAAGAAAAAAATAAAGTGTAGCACACTATACTTCGCCTTGCAAAGTCGTGTGTTTTTGCAATGCAAAAAAAAGACTAACGAATTTTCGTTAGTCTTTTATAATGTCAAAAAATCCCTAAGAGAAACGCCCTTTACCGTCGGCGGTTTTATTATTCTTTTTATTAGTAAGGTTAACCTACGCTTGGTCTGTTGTTGAAACTGTATCCGGGAAGAAGCGTTCCGTTCAACCACGAACTTACAATAGCGTTATAAGGATTCGTTCCGTCCTTCGGATAAACATCGTCCATATCGTAACCGAAGAAGGTTATCATCCTTGCGTTTCCTCCGAGGAAAGATTCTACATATGCCTGCTGGCTTGCATATCCGCCCCCCGTATAACTATCCATATAGCCTTCGCTGTTAGCAAACGCATTGAATCCCGGTGCAAAACGCGCAAGCGCTTGTTTGATGTAGTTTAAGTTATACGCGCTGTCTTTTGTAAGCGACCACGACGGAGTGCAGTAGTCATTGATTGCAACCGAAAGCGGTACGGTAAACGTGTCGTATTTTAATTCCTGTCCCGTTCCCGCCTCGGGCATAGGCCAGTTGGACGCGTACCCAAGCGTATGGCTGAATATTTTACCCCTGGTTATTCCTTCATCGTAAAACAGTTTACAAGTATGCTCAATATACTTTCTTATTACGTCACCACAAAGAACCGCGCGCTTAAATGCCAAAACGTTAGTTCCGAAACCGTGTTGGGCTGCGGAAGCCGATATTGCCTCCTCGGAATTAAGTCTGTTGCCGAATTGATCGGTAACGTTATAAAGCGCATGCATACCGTAAAGGGTATGTTCCCAACTTTCAAGGTGATTATTGTAATACCAATTAGTGCC
>JAXFZW010000098.1:0-13019 GCA_034184645.1 Clostridia bacterium
ATCGCAAAAAGAAAACCCGCCTTAAACGGCGGGTTTTACCTATTTTAGTATCAAAATTATTTTGTGCCGAAAATTCTGTCGCCTGCGTCGCCGAGACCGGGAAGAATATATCCGTTTTCGTTTAAGCACCTGTCGAGCGTGGAAACGTAAATTTCAACGTCGGGGTAAGTTTCGGCAACCTTTTCAACGCCTACCGGCGCTGCGATTATAGACATAAGTTTAATGCGCTTGCATCCGCGTTTTTTAAGCATTTTGATTGCGTCGCAAGCAGAACCGCCCGTAGCAAGCATGGGATCGACTACCATTACTACCTTTTCGTCGATACCGGTGGGAAGTTTGCAGTAGTATTCCTGCGGTTCTAACGTTTCTTCGTTGCGGTAAAGTCCGATATGTCCTACTTTTGCCGCAGGAAAAAGCGAAAGTATGCCGTCAACCATGCCGAGCCCCGCACGGAGAATAGGAACGATTGCAATCGAGTTTTCCTTTACTACCGTTTGTTTGGTCTTTTCAAGCGGCGTTTCAACTTCGATTTCCTGAGTGGGAACGTCTTTGAAACTTTCGTACGCCATAAGAGTTGCAATTTCGCCTATGATTTCACGGAACTGCTTTGTGTCCGTGTTTTTATTTCTGATTATCGCAAGTTTGTGACGAATAAGCGGATGGTCTAATATATGAACGTTTTTATAATCTTTCATTTTTTCTCCTTAAATACGAATTATCTTGTCCGCGATTTTGCGGACAAGATAATTGGTTTTTGTTTTTTAATTATTCAGCGTCTTTTGCCGCTGCTTCTTCTTCGGCTTCTTTTGCCTTTCTTGCGTCGTATTTCTTTTTATACGGAGCGCAGATGAGGTTTACGATGATGCCGAGAATCAAAGCGCAAGCAACTGTCGTGATGGTGATTTTGCCGAAGCTTACGGAAAGTCCGCCTACACCGATTATAAGAATCGTAGATACAACGTAAAGGTTGTGCTTTTTGTTGAGATCGACGTCCTGAATCATCTTTAAGCCGGATACCGCGATAAAGCCGTAGAGTGCGATACATACACCGCCCATTACACATTTAGGTATTGTTGCAAGGAAGGTCGAGAAGGGCCCGATAAAGGAGATTACAATCGCCATGCAAGCCGTGCAAAGGATAGTTACTACCGACGCATTGCCCGAAATCGCTACGCAACCGACAGATTCACCGTAAGTGGTGTTGGGGCAGCCGCCGAAGAACGCACCCGCTATAGAACCTACGCCGTCGCCGAGAAGAGTTCTGTGAAGACCGGGTTTTTCAAGAAGATCCGAACCGATAATCGAAGATAAGTTTTTGTGGTCTGCAATGTGTTCGGCAAATACAACGAACGCAACCGGAATATATGCAACCGCGATAGTTCCGAGATATGAACCGAAGTTCATAACTTCACCGTAACCGTACTGACTGAATTTGAATGCTTCGATAAACGTGAAGTCGGGATACCATTGAATATTTTCAAAAAGACCGAAGTTGATTACTTTAAGCGCATCGTTGTTTGCCCAAAAACCTATTCCGGTAAAAATCGCCGCAACGGCATAGCCTGCGAGAATACCGATTACGAAAGGTATCATTTTTAAGAACTTTCTACCGTAAACCGAGCAGATGATGGTTACGAATAAAGTTACTAAACCGCAAACGATTGCAACGTAAGGAGAAGTTGTCGCTACGCTGCCGCTTTGAAGATCGCCTATCGCGTTGCCCGCAAGTGATAACCCGATGATAGCAACCGTCGGTCCTATAACTACTGCCGGCATAAGTTTGTTTATCCAACCGGTGCCGCAGAATTTAACGATCAAAGAAATTACTACGTAAACAAGACCTGCAAGCACCGCGCCGATGATAAGTCCCATATAGCCGAGCTGCATTGTTACGCCGCCCGCAAACGCTGCACCCATAGAGCCTAAGAATGCAAAGGACGAGCCTAAAAATACAGGGCTTTTAAATCCTGTAAAGAGTAAGTAAACGAGAGTTCCTACACCTGCGCCGAAAAGCGCCGCCGACGCTTGCATTCCATGACCGATAATAGCCGGAACAGCGATTGTCGCCGCCATTATAGCGAGCAACTGTTGGAGCGCGAAAACGATAAGTTGCGGGAACTTAGGTTTGTCGCTTACACCGTAGGTAAGTTCCATGTGTTTGTTCATTTTGATACCTCCAAAATATTTTTCATTTGATTTTACTTAAAAAAAGAAGTTCCCAAAAGAAGGAACTTCAATCAATAAATAACGATTTAAATGTTTCGAGTTTAAAGGAAAGGGCAATTACAGAAGGACAGGTCTTCTGTATCGGTATAAGGTATGCAGTTTGAAAATTACAAGTACCCATAACTACTCCTTTTTTCTCTTTGCGTATTGTATCATAAGGGCGCACTTTAAAGCAAGCGTTTTAACATAAAATTTTTTAAAATTTTTTACTAAACATTATATATAGTATAACGGAATAAAAAAGGCAGCACAACATATTGTACCGCCTTAGCTTAAAATAAATTATTCGCTGACTTTTTTACCTTTAAAATAAATCGCTACCGTGCCGGGGCCCGTACTTGCACCGACCGTCGGTCCGATATAATTTATGTAAATTTCCTTGGGATTTACTTCCTTTATAAGCATTTCCTTTATGGTTTCGGCGTCTTCGATACAATCGGAGTGAGTTACGCAAACCATTTGGTTTTCCGCGTCGATAATGTTTTCCTTGGTCTGATTGACGATTTCAATAAACGAATTCTTTCTGCCCTTGACTTTTTTTATCGGAGCGTTCATTCCTTTTACATCGGAAATAAGAATAGGTTTAACGCCGAAAAGGTTTCCGAAGAAAGCCGCTGACGCTTTTACCCTACCCGCACGTTTTAAATAATCAAGGTTTTCAATAGATGCGAATTGATTGAAAGTAAGCCTTTCCGCTTCGAGATATTCTTTAACTTGGTCGATAGTTTTACCTTCCGCGCGCAATTCAGCCGCTTTTACAACTTGAAGCCCTTCGCCCATACTTGCGTTAAGACTGTCAACGCAATAAATTTTTGCTCCGGGGTAGTTCGGTAAAAGTTCTTCCGCAACTTTTGCGCCGATATTTACCGAGGCGGAAAGCCCGGATGAGCACGCAACGTATAAAACGTCCTTTCCTTCTTCAAGTTTTTCGGTAAAATACTTTTTAAATGTTTCTACCGGTACCATAGCCGTCGTTATACGGCCGCCGTTACGCATGACGTCGTACATATATTTAGGGGTATATTCTACCCAGTCAAGAGTTGCGGGAAGATCCTTTCCTTCCATTAAAATACGCATGGGAACGTAATCGATGTTCCACTTTTTCCTGAGATCCGCGCCGAGATCCGAACACGAATCGCTTACAATAGCAAATTCTCTCATAAGAACTCCTTAATTTCTTTCTGACCTTATTGTATCACTAACTACAATTTTTGGCAAAGGAAAAACCTATTAAAATAATTTTCCCCACGTTTAAACCGCAATTTTTAAGTATTTTTCAGTTTTTCCCACTCGGATACGAGTTTTTCTACGGAAAAAGCGGCGTTAGCAGGACTTGTCGACGGCAAAGTTTCAAATGGAAGTTTTACGTTTGCCGCTAAATATTTTTCGTAAAGTTTGCCGGCGGTTTTCCCGTTTAAAAACACCTTTTTTATTTTGCTTTTACTTACCATTTCTAAAACGTCGGAAGGTTTTACGTTTTTAATACTCGAATCGCTGCTGCCCGTTATTTCACACGAAAAAATCACGTCGTATAGCGCAACGTTATGCTTTTTAAGAAACATTTTCTTTTGCTCAACGGTAGCGGGTGTTTCGTCATCAAAGACTTTTGACAAAACTTGCCAAAATCTATTTTGCGGATTCCCGTAGAAAAACCCCTGCTCCCTTGACTTTACGGACGGAAAACTACCCAAAACGAGAACTTTGCTGTCACTATCGAAAAAAGGGCTTATGGGGTGAGTGATAAATTGTGATTTTTCCATAATTAACCCGAAAAGGACTTTCAAAAACTGAAAGTCCTTTTTTCGTTTTTTTTCTTAAATTATATTCTGTTTACGCCTGTTTTGATTGCCGCTTCTTTTACCGCTTTTGCGACCGTTTTGCCTACTCTCGGATCAAACGGAGCGGGAATAATGTAGTCGGGCTTTAATTCTTCGTCGGAAACGAGTGAAGCGATCGCTTTTGCTGCCGCAATCTTCATTTCTTCGTTTATGTCGCTTGCCCTGCAATCCAAAGCACCGCGGAAAATTCCGGGGAACGCCAAAACGTTGTTGATTTGGTTGGGGAAGTCGGACCTGCCCGTACCGACGACAGCCGCACCCGCCTTGATAGCGAGATCGGGCATAATTTCGGGAACGGGGTTTGCCATAGGCATTACGATTGCGCCCTTATTCATACTTTTAACCATATCTTCGGTCAAAAGTCCGGGGGACGAAACGCCTACGAAAAGATCTGCGCCGACAAGCGCTTCGGCGAGAGTTCCTTTTTTGCCGAGTTTATTTGTAAAGTCTGCGATTTCTTCTTTTGAAGGATTCATTCCGACGGGACGGCCTTTGTAAATAATGCCGTTCCTATCGCACATTACTACGTCCTTTGCGCCCATTGAAATCATAAGTTTTGCAATGGCTACACCCGCAGCGCCTGCACCGCTGAAAACGATTTTAAGGTCTTCCCACTTTTTGCCGACGATTTTTAACGCGTTGATACATGCCGCAACGCAAACGACAGCCGTTCCGTGTTGGTCGTCGTGGAAAATCGGAATATCTACTTCGGGATCTTCTTTTAATCTTCTTTCTATTTCAAAACATCTGGGCGCGGAAATATCTTCAAGGTTTACGCCGCCAAAGCTTCCTGCCAAAAGTTTAACGGTCTGAACTATTTCATCAACGTTTTTACTTCTTACGCAAAGCGGAATAGCGTCAACGTCGCCGAAAGTTTTAAAAAGCACGCACTTTCCTTCCATAACCGGCATGCCCGCTTCGGGGCCGATGTCGCCGAGTCCCAAAACCGCCGTGCCATCGGTTATGACCGCTACCGTATTGCACCTTCCGGTGAGTTCAAAAGATTTGTTGTAATCCTTTTGAATTTCAAGGCAAGGCTGCGCAACGCCGGGGGTGTAAGCAAGCGATAAATCTTCCTTATTCTTTACGGGGACTTTCGATACTATACCGATTTTACCCTTCCATTCTGCGTGAAGTCTTAATGATTCCTTTGCGTAATCCATAAATTATTTCTCCTTTATTTTATAAATGCTTTATATATGGTGCGAATACAATTTTCGTAATCGGAATTCTGTACGCCGATTATTATGTTGAGTTCGCTTGAACCCTGATCTATCATGCGGACATTGATACCCTGTTCCGCAAGCGCGGTGAATATTTTAGCCGCCGTACCCGAACGCCTTGCCATTCCGTGACCGACCGTTGCGATAAGCGATATGTTTTCAATTACGTGAACGTAATCGGGATTTACGCTTTCGCGTATTTCGGAAACGAGATCGGAAAGTACGCCGTTTTTAAGTTGTTCGGACTCCAAAACAATCGACAACGTATCGATACCCGACGGAACGTGCTCGACGCATATTCCGTGGTGTTCAACTACGGACAAAACCTTTCTGATAAAGCCCACTTCGGCGTTCATCATTGACTTTTCGATGAAAATAACCGTAAAGTCCTTTTTGCCTGCAATACCTGTAATTATACTGTCCGAAGCGTTTAAGTCGTACATATCGGCCGGAACTATCATTGTGCCGGCGTCTTCGGGCTTAAAAGTGTTTTTGATGTTTATCGGAATTTTACCCTTCATTACGGGGAAAATCGCTTCCGAGTGAAGCACCGACGCACCCATATACGAAAGTTCGCGAAGTTCTTTATACGTAAGTTGTTTTATTACTCCGGATTCGGGGACGATTCTCGGATCGCAAATCAAAAAGCCGCTGACGTCAGTCCAGTTTTCATATAAATCCGCTTTAACTCCGCGTGCGATAATCGAGCCTGTTATGTCGCTGCCGCCCCTTGAAAAGGTTTTGATTTTTCCGAAAGAGTCCTTTCCGTAAAATCCCGGAATAACGGCAAAACTTATACCGTTTAAGCGGGTTTTCACTTTGTCGTCGGTGTATTCTTCGTTAAGTTTTCCCGTGCTGTCAAAGCGAATCATGTCGGCTGCGTCGACGAATTGCGCACCTAAAAACTTTGCCGCAACTATCGCCGAAAGATATTCGCCCCTTGAAGCGGAAAAGTCCGCAGAGCAATTTTCGTCGATTTCCTTTTCGGTTTGATCGAGAACGGGAGTTATGTCGAAGTCAAGCCCTAAGTCCTTGACTATACCGATAAACCTTTCCCTTATGATTTTAAACGTTTCCTTACACGAACCCGTTTTTACGGTTTCGTTATAACACTTATATAAAACGTCGGTGATTTTGACGTCACCTTTAAAGCGTTTGCCGGGAGCGGACACTACGATGAACTTTCTCGCTTCGTCGCTGTCGATAATGTCTTTTACCTTTGTGATTGCCGCGGCGTCAGCCATACTTGTTCCGCCGAATTTACAAACTTTTATCATTTTATTTTCCTTCCTTCGATATAATACCGTTTTTCAATGCCTTCGCCCATCGAGAAGGTCTTTTTGGGGAAAGACCCCTTTTCGGACACGTATCTGAAAAGGTCTTCCTTTTTTAATTTTTTGAACAATATGCCGAATGCGTTTTCGTCGCCGTCAACCATTTGCTTTAACTGACTTTCGCCGTGAATATAATCGACTTCGCCACCATTTTTACTTACGAAATCTTTTATGTACTCGTCGGCGGCTGAAATGCCTTGCGGCAGTTCGTTTTTGCCGTTAAGTTTTATTTCCTTTCCGCCGCAATAAATTATTGCGTCGCCAAAGTCTTTTTCCTTTGCTCCGACAATAAAGTCGTTTGCGTTTACTCCGCTGACGAATCTGAAAATAGGCTCGAAATAAATGCCTTCGTCGTAAACGTTGTTAAATTCCGCCAAAGCGTATCTTGCAGGATGATTTTCCCTTTCTTTTTCGGAAAGCGTCTTTTTTACCCTTTCCCAATGCGCTTTTGCGGTTGCAAGCGAGTGGTTTCCGTCGCCTACGGCAAACGCAAAATTATCGACCTTTCCGTACTTCGATTTCAACCTTTCAGGGGTTAAAAGTTCCGAAAACCTTTTTATAACGTCGTCAACGTCTTTAATAAAGTACCCTTCAACTCTGCCGCCGCCCATCGACAGTTCAAAATCGTAAAGTTTTTCAAGGCTTTCGCGAATTTCATAGTAGTGCTCGGCGATTTGCTTTTTTTCGTCGTCGTAAAGCACCATTACGTGCGGGAATTCGACCGGAGCGTTTTCGCGAATTTTAAGCCTCGGGGGAATCCTTTCCTCGATAACGCCTTCCGTTGCACGTATAAGCGTTTCGGTCTTTTTGCCGTACTCGTACTTATCAAGATCGAGTGCGCCGATAATACCTATTCTTCTTTTTACGAAGGGCGTACTTCTTACGGTTAAAATAAAGCCTTCGTCAAGTTTTTTGAAAACGCCGTCTTTTAAATACTTTTCAATGTTTGCGTTTATTTTTTCGATTCGCTTTTCGGGTTCGTCCGAAAGATAAACTTCGGGGAAAATAAGATCGAGTGCGGTAGGCTTTCCCTTTACCGAATTTTCAAACGTTTGCCAGAACTTTTTATCACCCGTGAACTGATCGCAAGCAATACACGAAAACGAAGTCATATCGGGAACGTTCGGCAAAAGTATTTCCGCCGGTCTTAAACCGACGTCGTTAACGCCTTTTTTTAATTTATACATTGATTACCACTACCGTAAAAACCGCAAGAGCAAGCGAAAGTACGACAAGCCCTAACGCCGAAAAGAATTTTTTTGCGGGACCGGCTTCGGTTTCCGCTTTGTTAAAACCTTTTTTATCTTCCATACTACTTTCTCCTTACGCTTGAAAGTTCCTGCCAGTAATAATCGACGAGAACCTTTTTAAGTGCCTGCGAATCGGCGTAGCGAGTAATTTTACCCGCTTTTGCGATCGTAATAATACCCGTTTCTTCGGAAACTATTAGCGATACTACGTCGATATTTTCGGTTATTCCGAGCCCTGCCCTATGGCGAGTGCCGAGATCTTTGGGAATTTTATCTACCTGTTGCGAAAGTGGTAAAAAACAACCTGCCGCAACGACCTTCGTTCCGCTTATTATCATTGCGCCGTCGTGAAGAGGCGTTTTGGGAAAGAATACGCTTTCGATAAGCGCGCTTGATATGTCGCTGTCAAGACGAACGCCGCTGTCAAGTATCTGCGACGGTATGTTGCCGCTGGACAGTACGATTATCGCACCCGTGTCCGTTTTACTCATATCCTGCAACGCCTTAACAATTTCGGTAATGCAGGTGTTTATTTTTTCTTCGTCGTAAAAACTTCCGTCGTGTTTGACGCTTGCAAGTTTTACGTCCTTTTTAGCCCAAACAAGCCTTTTGATTTCAACAGAATAAAGGCAAATTACGATAACTACCATTAACAGCGGCACCACCATAAACAAACCGTTGCTTATGTTCGGGTTAAACAAAAGTACTCCGCCTAAAATAACCGCCGCGGCAACTAAAACCAAAATCAGTTGTCCGGAATTGTTTTTAAGCAAAAACTTGGTGATATAATAGTACAGAAAGGCAAAAGCGACTATGCTTATGCCGAACGTCACGGCAAAACCGACGTCGGTAGATAGCCTTTCCCATAAACTCACGAAAGATTGTCCCAAATTCATAATTAACCCTCCGCCATTATACCGAATACCGTTATCCACAACTTTTCATCGGCGGACGCAAGCCCGCTTTTGATTTGATAATCGGCGTCGGCAAGTTCGTCAACCGCCTTTTTAAGTGCTTTTGACGAAAACTTTTTAGCCTGTTCCTTTATTCTCGGTACGGCGGTCGGCTTTACCCCGTACGCCCTAGATAGTTCGTCGTCGGACAAATCGCTTATTCTCGCATGCAAAAGTCTTCTGAAATACTTGTATATGCTTAAAATAAGTTTGTTCGGCGCATTTTCCTTTTTTAACATTTCGCTGACGACAGTCACCGCTTGCGTAAACTGACGTTTTGCGATAAAGTCGGTCATTCTGAAAATTTCGTAATCGGAATCTCTATATACAGAATCTTTTACGACGTCTTCGGTGATTTCACCGCCGTCGCACATTGCGATAAGTTTTTCCGTCTCGTTTTCGATTCTTAACATATCGCAAAGGCAATACTCTGCGATAAGTTCGGCTGCCGAGCCGATTTTAACGCCCGACTCCGCACACTTTGCCTTTATCCATTTTGCCGCTTCATACGGTTTTAACTTGTCGCACTCGATAACCGCAACCGATTTGAATTTTTTAAGCGCTTCGCTTTTTTTTGCGTTGAGTACGATAAGCATGCCGTCGGTCGGCGGGTTTTCCAAAAAACCTTTGAGTTCTGAAATTACTTTTGCGTCCGGATAAAATTCCTTAACCAAAGTTATACGCTTTTCGCTCATAAACGGAAGCGACGAAAAGGACGCGATAACGCCTTCGACGTCGTCCCCCGAAAAGGATGCGAAATTTAAATTTTCTTCGGTTAAAAACTTGCTTTTAAGGTATGAAACTCCACGGCCGAAGAAAAAACTTTCTTCCCCTTCGAAAAGGTAAACGGCATACTGTTTACCCGATTCGGTTTCACGCTTAAAATCGGCAAAAATCAATTTTTAACTCCTATTATATTATTTTAACATTTTTCAGACGATTTTGCAACAAAGTGTTTCGCCTTTATTTTTCTTTAATTTTAACGTTTACCTGTCGCCGACGATTTTAGTGTTTTTAACTTCTTGAAGTTTTTTGCGCAGTTTGTCGGTTGAAAAATCCCTTTTACCCGTATATTCGCCGCCCAAAAGTTCAATGTTGAAGCGGATTTCTTCAAAATCGGCGTAATTGGTTTTTTCGTCTTCGGCAGCTTCTTTTAATACGTCAATCGCGCGACTGTCGCCGTACTTTCCCAAAAGCCCGGCATACATTGCGATTTTCTTTTTATTGTTTTTAAATGCAGAAATAAGAATATTAAAAACTCTTTCGTCGGGCTTTGTTCCCGATAAAATTTCAGCGATACATTCTTTACCTTTTTCGGGTGCGGACTCGTATAATGAGATAGCCGTTTCCTTTACCTCTTCGGAATCTTTTGCCAAAATTTCGGTAGCAAGTTCCCTTTCGGAATCGGGATATTCACCCACGATAAACTCAAAAAGCCTTTCCTTTGCGACGACTTTACCCGACACGTCGATAAAATTAAGCAAGTAATTGACGTATTCTTCCGAACCTTCGTTTAAAAGTTCGTTTATAACCGCCCCGATGTCGCCCGATTCTATCGCTTCGCACAAGAAGTCGGATACCGCAACGCCGCTTTCGATATGATTTTTAAGTGCGGAAAGAAGTTCCGCCTGCGAAAAACTTTTATAATAAGTGTTCGGCGTTTTCCCGTCGAGTTCGGCAAGCGGTTTATCGCCGAATTCGAGATATAGTTCGGGGATTTTATTTTCGATTTGTTCGGGATTTACTTTGCCGATATTAGAATAAACGTATTCGGAAATATACTTGTCGAAAAGTTTGTCAACGTCAATGATTTTTACCATTTTTCTCCCTGATAAACGCAAGAAGTTTTTGCATGCGCTCTTCCTTTACCCCGAAAACAGGATAAAGATCTTTTACGTTTTTCACCGAATCAAACTTACACTCCGCAACGGTTGCTGCGGCAAGTTCTTCGTGAGATACGAGTTTGATAACTTCTTCGTCCTTCAATTTTTTATACAATGCGTTTGAACAAAACGCTATTTTATCAAGATTTTCACCCGAGAAAGCCATCTTTGAAATCGCCATGGCGTACGACGAGAAAAACGCTTCGTTCCCTTCCTTTTCAGACAACAACCTTCTTGGTCTGAACGAGAAAAATACACCTTGCGACGCATATGCGATTTGTTTTTTATACCCCGTGGTTATGAGCACGAAAATAATTGCCTGCTTTCTCGCAGAGTTTACTTCTTCCGAAAAGAGCGCATTTTTAAAACACTCTGTCATTTTTTCGTCGCAAAACGAAGTTGCAATCATAAGGCATTTTCGGAAGGGTTCGCCCCCATCGACAACACCCCAAGCAAAATACTCGTAAAACTTATCTTTGTCCTTCGCTTTAACCGAGCCTTTTTCGGAAACGGCTGATAAAAACTTTTCCCTTGCCGCAAGTTCGACTTCGGGCAAATCGCCGTCAAAAGGTAGCGGCAACACGTCGACGCCCTTGCCTTCCGCCGCCCTGACGGCGAGTTCGGTAAGATACTTTAAGTTGGGATCTTTCGGATTTATCGAATAAACCTTTTTGAAAAGTTTTTCGGCAGCGGTAAAATCGCCGCTGTTTATAAGTGCGACGGCGTAGCAACAAAGCACCCTGTCGTCGTAAAAGTCAACAGGCAAACATTTTTTAAATGCGGACGACGCAACCGAAAAATCACCGCGTTCACAGGCGCAAACCGCAAACTTTATTCCGTCGTCCCCTTCAACGGGGTATTCTTTTGCCTTTTGATAGAAGTAGTCCGCTTTTTCGTAATCTTTTAAATAGGAATACATAGATGAAAGCGAGCAGAAGAGATTAAGCGTTCCGCCGTATTCGGCAATCAACCTTCTGGTCAGCGCAACGGCTTCCTCAACCCTTTCTTCCGCAAAGTAAGCGGTGGCAAGTTCTTCCGCCGCTTCCCGAAACGATGGCGATTCTTCGGGAACGTCTTTAAGCGCTTCTATCACGCCGCGATACTCACCTGCGGTAGCCGCCGCCTTAGCAAAAGCGATTTCCGCAGAATAATCGCTTAGCCTTTCGGGATAAACGATTTTATATAAGTCCTTTTTGTTTATTGCGCCTGACATGGCACGGAAAATTTCATCGCCCAAATTACCGTTCTCGGGACTGCCGTCAACCGAAATTTTTTGGTGAAGGTAGTAAGCCGAAAGTCCGTAATTTTTACACTCGAAAGCGTTGATGGCAAGTTCTTCGTAAGCGACGCCTTTTTTATTTTCGGGAGCGATTGCAAGATAGCGGAACCAGTATTCGTTTGAAAGTTCGTAAAGGGACATGTCCGCATAAATATCGGCAACGTCCGCAAGATTTTCAATGGTGTAATCGTTTTTAAGCGCGGCAAAAGCAAACGACAATGCGCCGACTAAATCGCCGTCGTCCATTTTTTGGTCTATAAGTTTACCGTAATACTTTTTGCCCTTTGAAAACTCGATAACCTTATCGTCTTTTTCTTCGGTACTAAGAAAAGATTTTTCGGACGTCATCCTTTGTAAAAACGTACTCCTTATTGCAAAACTGGCATCCGACTTTTATGCTGCCTTCCTGTTTTATTATATCTTCGGCTTCCGCCTTTCCAAGCGATATTATTATTTTTTCAATAGCCGCCCTATCGCACAGACATTTATACTCGGGAAAGTATTCGTCGTATCCTTCGCCGAAATATTTTTTCATTATCCCCTCCGCACCTATTTCTTCAATAAGTGTGGAAACGTTGGTGAGCGAATTGACGAGTTCTTCCGCCCTTTTTAAGTTTTCATCGGTTGCACCCGGAAGCGCTTGCAATATAACGCCGCCGGCACCTATGCAAGTTCCGTCCTTTCCTATTTTTACGCCTAACGCCATTGCGGTCGGCTGCTGCTCTGAAAACGTATAGTACGCAGCAAAATCTTCGGCGATTTCACCGCTGACAAGTGCGGAAGTACCCGAATACGGCTCTTTAAGCCCCATGCTTTTAACGACGGATATTCTACCGTTTTTGCCCACGCATCCGCCGACGTCGAGTTTACCTTTTGAGTTGAGAGGTAGTTCCGCCGAAGGATTATCGATATAAGCGCGCATTTTGAGTTCGCGATTTCCGCAAACCGTTATTTTACCGCCTACTCCGTCGCCCGCAACTACGACGTAAAGCCTGTCGTCTTGATTTTTTAAGTTGCTCGCCATAAACGTGCA
>JAXFZW010000099.1:0-5409 GCA_034184645.1 Clostridia bacterium
TAAAACTTTCAAATGAGGCGTTTAATCCTAAGTATCGCATTGATAAGCGCACATATACGGACAAAATAGTGCATTTAAAATTAAAATCTCCCGATGCGGAGGCGGAGCATGTCGCCGAAAGCGTCGCAAAAGGGGTAAGGCAAGGTTTAAGATACAGGGATTTTACCGTTGGCGTCCCGTCAACGACCGAATACGGCAGGAAATTAAAATATCATTTTGAATTGCTGTCGATTCCGTACTTTATAGATGAAAAAATCAATCCTTCGTGTCATCCGCTTGTAAGGCTTATTTTTGCATACTTTGACGTTTTCCGTAAAAATTTCGAGAGAAAATCCGTGACGGACTTTTATAAAAACCCGTTATTTTGTGAAGACAAAAAACTTACCGACTTTATGGAAGTTTATTGCAATAAGTTTAACGTCAATTACGATAGGTTCAAAAAGCCTTTCACGTTAGGGGAAGAAGACGAAGTAAACAAGGCGGAAAATTTCAGAAGGGAATTACTTACCGTTCTTGATAAGTTCAATATTTTCGTACTGCTTGACAAGTTGCGCGTAAAGGAAAAAGTCGAAGAGTTCACAGGTAAACTTTCGTCTGTCGGCGAAACGGTTACTTCGCAGGTGAACGCACAGGTTTACGACGCCGTTATAAGAATTCTTAACGACATGCAAAGAATACTTTCGGCGTGGCAAACCGAATTTACAGGTTCAAAAGCGTTGACTGAGATGAAAAACGTTTTCAAAAGCGGTATCGAAGCGTTGGAACTTTCGGTAATTCCGCAATACGGTGACGCCGTTTACGTTGGCGATTACCGAAAAACCGCACTCGCCAGGGCAAAAAATTTGTTTGCGTTAGGACTTACGTCGTCCGTCCCTGCGGTAAAGGATGACGTTGCGGTGCTTTCCGACGACGATATAAAGGCGCTTGAAAACGAAAACTTAAACATAGACCCGACGGTAAGGATAGTTAATTTACGCGCGAAAGAAAATTTCGGCGTGGCAATGCTCGCATTTTCGGATAAACTTTATCTTTCCTGTCCGCAAGTTGACGGCGGCGGTAAAAAAACCGTAAAAAGCGACTTTATCGCATACGTTGAAAGATTGTTCGATTGTAGAAGCGGAAACGGAAGGAGTAAAAATCCTAACGAACCCGAACCGTACCTGTCAAAAAGACAAGGAGCAATCAGTTTCGCAAAGGACTGTCGTGCGTTTGCAAACGGAAGGATAAACGATGAATCGATGAAACAGGCGCACGCTTACCGTGAAATTTTCGGTGGCGATGGGACTGATAAAATTTTGGAAAAAGCCAAAAGCGAACTTTCTCCCAAGTATAAATTAGACGGAATAGAAGTAAAACTTCCCGACTATTCTTCGCCGACTAAAATAGAAGATTTTTACGACTGCCCGTACAAAGCGTTTGCGGCAAGGATTTTAAGGTTAAAAGAAAAGGACGACGGCAGTATATCAGCACCGATTGCCGGAACGTTTATGCACGCACTTTTCGAAAAGTATTTTGAATCGTTTGATAAAATCAAGGACAAGGCTACGTCCGACAACGTCTTTAACGAAGCGTTAAATAAGACGATTGAAAACCCCGATTTTAAAAAATTTTTTGAAGACAAGGAAAACGGCGCGCTTATAGACAGAATAATAAGCGAAGCGAAAAAATACTGTTACAAGTCGTATCTTAGCCTTATTGAGCCGAACGACGAAGAAAACGGCAGTTTCGTTCCGATTGCCCTTGAAAAGAAATTTTCGTATAAACTACCCGAAACGGGATTTAAGTTGGTCGGAACGGTAGATAGGATTGACGTATTAAAACAAAACGGAAAGGAAGTTAAAAAGGACAATAAACCTACCGTAAGGATAATAGACTACAAAAGCGGAAAAGCCGATGCGTCCGACAAACTTTTATACGTAGGTAAAAAGTTGCAATTATATCTTTATGCGGCGGCGTTTGAAGCCGATTTTGTCGCAGGACTTTACTATGCAACGGTAAAGGACGAGTATTTGGCTGAAAAAGACAAAAGCGACTTTATGGCAATAGGAAAAACGGTAAATGACGAAAACATAATTGCGCTTACCGAAAAGGAGAAGGAAGGAACTTTACCCTTTGCCAAAACGAAATTTAGGGCAAATTCTTCAAACGAAGGGCTCGTATCCGCTGACGTTTTAAAATCCTGCGTGAAATATGCGGTGACCATGTGCGAAAACGCCGTAAAGCAAATAAGCGACGGCGTAATGATTGCTTCTCCTTATTCTGGCGCATGCGATTACTGTAAATACAAAGGTCTTTGCGGAAAAGCCGAAAAATACGTAAGAAAGGTAAGCGAAAAGGTTAAGGCGACGCAAATTGCCGGAATAATCGACGGGGATACAAACGATGGAGAATAATGTTAAGATTGAAAATATCGTTCGTGACGAATCGCAGGAACGTGTTATAAATCACACTAACGGAAACATTCTCGTTTCCGCGTCTGCCGGAAGCGGTAAAACTTACTCGATGATAAAAAGGCTTATTAACCTTATTGTAAGCGGAAAGACGCACGTGAAAGATATTTTAGCCGTCACGTTTACAGAATCTGCCGCAAAGGAAATGAAGGAAAAACTTGCAAGGGCGATAACGGAAGAAATTATAAACGGCAACGATAGTCTTGCCGACGAAATTTCAGACCTTCCCTATGCCGACGTGTGTACGATAGACTCCTTTTGTGCGAGAATAGTAAGGCTATATTTTTATAAAGTTGACGTGTCTCCCGACTTTTCCGTTGCGGACGCCGCCGTTTCCGATAAACTTAAATCACAGGCGATGGACCGCACTTTCAGAGAATTTTACAACGAGGAAGATAGTGACTTTCTGTTGCTTACCAAAAGGCTTTCAAGGGGTAGGAAAGACGATTCGTTAAAGGAAACGGTTATGTCTTGCTACGAATACCGTTCCACCGAAATCGACCTTGACAAGTTCAAAAAAGATAATCTTGACGTGTATTCGAAAGAAGGTTACGAAAAAATAAAAGAAGACTATTTAAGTATTGCGGTCAAAAAAATCGATTTAATAATTTCAGATATTGAAAAAGTTGCAGACGAATTATCTAAAATCGAATACAAGGACGGCAAGGGCTACGAAAAGGGGTTAGAAACCGCCGCTGCGACGATCGAACTTTTAAACTCGGTAAAAGAGAAAAATACCGTTGAATCGCTTTTTGTTTTAAAAACCGTTAAAGGCTCTTTTGAAAAAAATGCTGACGAGTATGCGACTTATCTTAAAGACCGTTTATACGAACTGATGGGTAAAATCAGAGAGATAGGGGCAAATGCGGAAAAGTATGCGGGTATGTTCGCCGACGAAAGTAAATTCCAACAGTTAAAGTCGCAAACTGAAACGTTTTACCGCATAATAGAAAGATTTGAAGAAAATTATGCCCAATTAAAAGCGGAAGAAAAATTACTTGACTTTAACGACCTTGAAAGATATGCGCAAACGGCACTTAAAGACGAAGAAGTCGCCAAAGCGGTAAGGGATAAGTATAAATACGTTTTCGTTGACGAATATCAGGACGTAAACGGTATTCAGGAAGATATAATTACGTCTATCGCAAACGATAACCTGTTTATGGTTGGCGACGTAAAACAAAGCATTTACGGGTTCCGTGGATGCAGGAGTGACTTTTTTACGCAAAAATTCAACGAAATGGTAAAAACGGGTAATGCGGAAAAACTTAAACGTAATTTCCGTTCGGCAAAAAACGTAATTAACGGCGTAAACAAAATTTTCGGTTATTCAATGACAAAAAAACTTTACGGCGAAGACTATTACCCCGACAACGAACTAATTTACGGTGAAAAGTACGACGGGCACGAAGGAAGGTTTAATATTTACGTTTTGAACGAAGAAAAAGAAGATAACGAGAAAACTTCCGTAAGCGAAATTTACGACGTGTTAAAGGCGGCAAAAGAAACTACCGAAAAAGTAATTGAAGACGTAAAAACGGAAGCCCGTTTCCTTGCGACGATAATCAACAACGAACTAAATAGCGAATATTACGACATCGAGGAAAAAAGACTTAAAAAAATAAGTTACGGGGATATTGCGATTTTATCGAGAAACGGTATCGAGTTCGCCGACGACGTGGTAAAGGGACTTGAAGAATTAGGCATACCCGTTACGTTTGACGGCGAAACGTCAATACTCGATTACAGCGAGATAGCGGTTCTTACGGCATTTTTGAAAACTGTTGACAATTTTAACGACGACGTTTCGCTTGCTACTACGATGAAAGGTCTTTTCGGTTTTACGGATGAAGACCTTGCGACCGTTTCGCTTAAATATTATTCAAGCGAAATTGCGGAAACAAAAGGTAAAAATTTTTATTCGGCTGTAATTGAAAATGCAAATCTTCCCGACACTTTACGCGAAAAGGTAAACAACTTTAAAACAGAAATCGAAGGAATACGTTCGCTTGCCGACTTTATCACGGCGGGTGAAGTGTTGCAACGCATCGTTGACCGAACGGATTATTACGCTATGCTTATGGCGACCGACGGTGGTGAAGACAAAGTTGCACGCGTAAAGTTTTTCATTGCAAAAGCAAGCGATAATCAAAATTATACCGTTCGCGAGTTTATAGAACTTATAGAATCCGCACCGAAAGCATTTAAAGCGGGCGGCGGCGGTGGCGACGCCGTTAAATTCGTTACTATTCACTCGTCAAAAGGACTTGAATACCCCGTCGTTATCGTAAGAAACGCCGATAAAAAATTAAGCGCTCAAAACGATTACTCGAAACGAGTTTTAACCGATAGAAAGTACGGATTCGCCCTTAAATACTACGACGATGAAAACTACGTCGAAGAAAGCACTCCGCTTACCGAAATTATAAAGGAAAGGATAAAGGATAGTTTTGTTTCCGAGGAGTTAAGGCTTTTTTACGTTGCGCTGACAAGGGCAAAGTATTCGCTCAATATCGCAATAAATAAAAATGTTGAGTTCGGAAAACTTTCGGTTGCAGGCAAATACTCCGATTTTATACCCGACAGCATTAGTCCGATTGTGACGGTTAATAAGGACGACCTTTATTCTCCTAAAACCGAAAAACCGAAGTCGGTGCTTTTTTACAGGGAGGACGAAAAAACGGTTGAAAGTTTGCGCGATCCTATCCCTGAAGATGAAGATTGCAATTACGAGATAGCAGTTAATAAAAAAGATTATAAAACTCGTTTCAGTTACTCACCTGATGGCGAAGTTTTGTTGGCAATATTTGGCTATCACGTCTGCCTCTATTATGACAACCTTAAGAACCGTCCTCATGGAGAAGACCTTTAAGATAAACGCTCATTTCGGTGGGCTTTTTTTATTCGGAACAATCCATTCCTTGTAATTTATTTGCTCCGCACACACGTTAACGAGTCA
>JAXFZW010000100.1:0-2996 GCA_034184645.1 Clostridia bacterium
AACTGACTTGTTGCGGTGTATTTGCCCTTGGCGATAATCGGAACGATACCCATTTGTACGGCTTCCATGCACGAAAGACCTTCTACTTCGATAAACGCACAGTGTACGTAAATGTCGGCGCCTGCTGTGACGCGCTGTAATTCTTCAAGATTGTAAAAAAACTTAAACAACGGCGGATATTTGACGTATCCTTTTTTAACGAGTTTATTCGCTATTTTTTTAAGTTTCTTTTCCTCGGGACCTTGTCCGGCTAAAACAAGTTGAATATCTTTTGCATAAGCCGAATATTTCATTGCGTTAAGCAACGTTTTAAGGTCCTTTTCAACAGAGTAACGGCAAATTGACATAACCGTGTACTTTGCATCGGAAACTTTTACGGGTTCAACGTCTTCTTTTCTAACAAGGTCTTCTAAAATAAGCCCGTTTGAAATAAGCCTTAAATCGGATTTATAATTCCATTTTTTAAGTCTGTCGATAACGTTTTGAGTAGGACATTGTAAAATACGGCATTTATTAAAAGCCTTATTTCTCCAAAGCCGCATAATCGGATCGTTTAAAACGGGATTGTATTCGTTATGAATTGACGCAAAAAGGTTTTCGGGGTGAAGGTGGTAAGTTCCGACAATAGGTTTTCCGAGTTTTGCGGCTATCTTACAGGTTACGCGTTGCAGGTGGAAAGGTTCTTCCAAGTGAATAACGTCCGCCCATTTGACCGCTTTTTCGATAACGTCTTTATCGGCGGAAGCAAAACCGTAGCCCTGTTTGTGAATTATTCCTTCAAAAACGGGAAATTTGTAGTGACCAAGCATAAATTCGGGCTCGGGACCGCCTTTTTCGGGATTCGAGGCAGATAAAACCTGAACGTCGAGTCCGGCTTCTTTTAATTTTTTAACCGTGCGCCTTGCCGAGCCTGTAAGTCCGTTGCCTTTTGTAAAATAATTGTTTACTACGTATAAAACTTTCATATGTTTCTTAAATTTATTAGCTATTTTGTATTTTTAATATTATACCATTTTTATGTTATTTATACAACTATATTTTGTTTAATAAGACCTTATCGAAACAATAATAAGCCAATAATAAAAATTATATATAGATTTTATAATACAGTTATGATATAATTTAACTTAAAAGAGGGGAAAATGAAAAAAATTAAAATTTTCAGGACGTTTTTAACCGTATTGTCTGTTTTTTCGCTAGCGGTTTTAATTCCGTTAACGGGTTGCGGTGAAAGTAAAGCGACCGAAACAGATAAAGGCGACGACAGTCACACGACGCCTATTGCGACGTACACCATAACTTACGATTTGGACGGCGGAACGGTAAGTAGCGGAAACAGAACGGAATACACCATAGATACTGAAGACTTTACGTTAAATAATCCGACAAGGACAAATTATACTTTTGTCGGTTGGAGCGGTACGGGTATTGACGGAACGACGACTTCGGTTACTGTTGCAAAAGGTTCTGTCGGGAACAGGAGTTATACCGCCCATTGGGTAGCAAACGTTTACAATGTAACCTTAAACGACAACGGGGCGACGACCTGCGACACGCTTACTACATACACTTACGGGGTAGGGGCAACGCTTCCCGTACCGACCAAAACAAATTATGATTTCGGCGGATGGTATGAAAGTTCGTCGTTTAGCGGAAACGCAGTACAATCTATCAAGGCGACTGATAGCGGAAACAAAACCTACTATGCTAAATGGACGGAAAAAATCCAAATGAAAAAATCACTTAAAATTCTTGCGATAGGCAACAGTTTTTCAATTGACTCGATGGAATACGTGTATTCTATTGCAAAATTTGCGGGGTATGACGAAATTGTTCTCGGCAATTTGTATATAGGCGGTTGTTCGCTTCAAACCCATGCGAATAACGTTAAAAACGATACAAGGGCATATAGATACTTTAAAAGCAACCCTCAAACGTGGATGATGACCGAGACGGGAACGTCGGAATCGAGCTTTATTTCGATTTCAGACGTAATAGGGACTGAAACGTGGGATTACGTTTCCTTGCAACAAAACAGCGACAACAGCGGTAGAGCGGAGACGTATGACGAGTCGCTTAACAACCTTATAAATTACGTTAAAACCAACACACCGCAAGCCAAAATCGTTTGGCATATGACGTGGGCGTATCCGCATAACTCGGCTCATTACGCTTATAAAAATTACTACGGTCAGAATCAAATGACGATGTATGGCGGAATAATCAATGCGGTGACGACTAAGATTGTTCCTAATTCCGATATTTATTGCGTGCTTCCGGTAGGTACTGCGGTACAAAACGCAAGGACGAGTTTTATCGGAGATAACTTCTCGCGTGACGAATTGCATCTTTCCGTTGATACGGGTAGGCTGCTTGCGGCAATGACATGGGTTGCAAAACTTACCGGATACGATTTAACTACGCTTGACTATGCAAACGTTTCGTCGGTAATTAAGGACGAAAGAACGTTTAACGCACTCGTTGAGGCGGCTGTAAATGCGGTAAACAAACCTTATGAGATAACGCAGTCAAGCGATCCTTTTGACAGCGAAGTAAAATCCGATGCAATAAAATCGTTGCTTGCGGGAAAGGGTTACAATGCGGAAGATTATTATCTTGCCAATCCGCATTATACGCTTAACGCCTACTGGAATTCAAGCGAAACGAATTATAACGGGAATATTCCCGGCACAATACGCAGCGTATATACGGTAGGAGTAGCGGACATCTTTAACAGGTTTATCTGCACAGGCAAATTTAAGCGTGCGGAAATACCGTACGGCTCAATTATTCTCAATATGGGAACGGGGATACAGTATCGCCCCGACGGTTGGGTTAATACGGACGTCGCAACCACGGTAAGACCGGACAACGTAACGAGTTCGTTTACGGTCGTCGACAATTTGTGGTGGGGCGACTTTACGGTAAGGGCGTTTAATCTTTCACGAGTCGATAATAATAACTTAACAAGTGCCGATATAGATTATATAATGCAA
>JAXFZW010000101.1:0-3446 GCA_034184645.1 Clostridia bacterium
GGCGTCGGCCTCCTCATGATGACCATTCTGACGGCGTATTTGCTCCACTTGTTCGCCGATGGCCTTGTCATCGGCCTCGATGTCGTAGTAGGTCACCTTGTCCTTGGCCGTAAGCTTGATGTCGAAAGCAGGGGCAATGGCGATGTCAAACTGGAAGGTAAAATCATCCTGTGTTTCGATGTCCTGTGCTTCCTGTCCTTCGTGCTGGAGGGGCTCGCCGAGCATGTCGATTTTCTCTTCACGGATATATCCGAAGAGCTTTTCGATGTACGGTATTTTCGCTTACCGCGTGCGGCGACGAACAACCGGCAAAACAGAAAGATCCCGTATATCCCATAACCTTTTCGGGTATGACGGAAACTCCGGGACAGGAAGATTTTGACGCTTTCGTTTCGGGCTCAAAAACAGTCGACAACCAAATCGATAACACCGCAAAAGATTTCGGCGTTATTTTATCCGACAAATTTTCTCTTAAAGCAAACGGCACGGCTATACCTTGCTATTCGGCAAGGTCTGCTTCGGGCGTTCACTCATTTGCGGTTTTAACCGCTACGGAAAATTCTTTCCCCGTTTCGGTAAGCATTAAATCGTCCGCATTTAAAAATCCCGCCGTTTTACCCGTTCAAAACGCAAGTAGCCCTACGACTTCGGACGGAACAATTACTTTTACAATTAAAAATTTCGGAAACATCACGGTTTGCGATAAACAAAATTATTCGGACGCACTTACGATAAGCGTTCGCAAAAAGGTTGAGTACGATAACATAATCTCTTACGAAGATTTTGACGGACTACACGAAATTTTGCTTGACGAAGTTTTCCTTGAAGAAGGCGAACACGTATTTGAAACGGTAAGCGAAACGGATTATTTTGATTTCCCGATAATAAACGAAAACGTTTTTGAGTTTTTTAAAAGCTCGTATAACCTATGCGAAATTACGGCAACTCGGCAAAATGAAAGCGTGTACGACGAAAACGCAGTCTACTACGTTTTTGACGGTAAAAACTATATCACCGACAATTTTGTCAACGAAGAAAATTTCGAGACTAAAAAAGATTCGCTTTACACATTAATCACAGAAGAAGCCACCGAATTCGGTTCGGACAAACAATTTTTTAAATCTTTGACTTCAAATTATAGCGTTTCGTTTTCCGATAACGCAATAATAAAGGAAAATACCGTTATAATTTTTAAAAACGGCATCCATACCGTATCAGGCAAAATTGATTTGCAAAATAACTCCGAAGTCTTTTTTGAAGACGGCGCATACGTATTTGTAAGCGATCCGTTCGCAAACGAAGAAAGCAAGGTTTCGGAAGATGCTGACTTTACAAACGAAACAATGTTTAAAAAAGACAGTTCTCACTATATTCCCCTTTTCAGAGTAAAAACCATCAATAACGTTAAAATATACGGTAACGCAATTATTGACTTTTCTAAAAACGGAGAAGATGGAAAATCTTTCGTTATAACGGACGGATGTAGCGACGTTGAAATTTCACACCTTACTCTTATAAATCTTTCAGAATGGGCGATTGACATAAGAACGACTTTTGCGAGCGTAAACAACGTAGGAATTATTTCATACCGCGACGACGGAAAGGGAATTTTCCTTTCAAACGTTGCCGCCCAAACAAACGTTACTTATTGCTTTGCAAGAACTGCCGACACCCCTATTACCCTTGCCACCGCTTACTTTGACCAAGGACATAATCTTTCAAATATCAGCATTACGAACGTGAACGCAATCACCGACGGAGACGTCGCTTTGTACCTTGGTTACAGAAGAGATAGATTTAAAGGCTACAACGAAAGCGATAACATAGTTATGGAAAACCTTTCCCTTGTCACCCTTAATGAAGGTACTAACGACAGCGCCGCACTCCTTTTAGACGTACGCGGAAACAATCTTATAAAAAATATGAAGATTAAAAACGCGGAAATTTACTCTGCCGGCGATTTCGTTATTAAAACACTTATTACCGATACTATCACTCCCGATTACGAAAACTTGGAAATTGATCCTTATTACACCGAGGAACAGTATACAGACGGATTAAACCCGATTACTAACCTTGTAATTGAAAACGTTTACTCATTATCCGGCGGACAAATCATTATTACCGCCCCCGAAGGCTTTACGGCAACATACGAAAGCACCGCAAGCGTTACCGAAGTTAAATCAGCGGACGAAACTCGCATTGAAAGCATTTCACTAAACGATTACCCCGCAAACCTTACCGCCAACGTTTTAAGAATTACGGAAACCACGGAAACCGGCGAATAACCCTTAAAATTACAAATAAAAGGCTTACCGTTTCGGTAAGCCTTTTTGTTTAATTGTCAGTCGATAAAATTATAAGTTTTCGTCCTTTGCGTTTTCCCCGCAAAGTTTATCAACAACGGCACGATACCCGCCCGTTCCGTAATTTAAGCATCTGTTTACCCTGCTTATCGTCGCACTACTTGCGCCTACTTGTGCGGAAATCGTTTGATAATTTTCCCCTTTATTCAATAAAATTGCCGTTTCAAGCCTTTGCGCCATGTCCTGAATTTCCTTTATCGTACAAAGGTCTTCAAAAAAATCAGAGCACTCTTTTACGGTTTTAAAATCTGCAATTACCGAAAACAATCTTTCGGTTGATTCATTTTGAAATTTTGCCATAATTATCTCCTATATACAACATTTTACCGCTTTACTGTGTTAAAGTCAATAGAAAATATGTTTTTTAAACTTTTTTTCGGAGATAAAAAGTTAAATGTATAATAATAATATGATTAAGCCTGATATTCTTTAAAAAATGCTTTGACAAAAGCACTTTTTTATGCTAACATATTTTACGCAGTAAATCTATTTAATTTTTACCGCCTGTTTAATATAATTTTTAATAGCTTGAATTTGGAGAAATACCCAAGAGGTTCAAGGGGCTCCCCTGCTAAGGGAGTAGTATGGCTTAAACCGTAGCGAGGGTTCGAATCCCTCTTTCTCCGCCAGATGCGACTCGGTTGAACCTATATGGTTTGACCGGGTTTTTTATTTTAAATTATCTTATTCCCTAATAAAAAAACGGAAACCTTTCGTGTCTCCGTTTTCAATGTTTTTAACTTATATTATATTATTAAAAATTCTTTACGTTTGAGTTTTTATACACCGTAAACTTAATTTTATAGCCGTTAGTTTCGACTTGCTCGCTTTCGGAAGTTAGCGACCAATTATCAAGTTTATCAAGGTTTTCGTAAAAAACCTCAGCATCGCCGTCGGCGTCAACCTTAGTCACCAAAACTTCGCTGCAATAAGGAAGCATCGTTTTATAAAACATTGCGCCGCCTATAATGAAAACGTCGTCGGGCTCATATTTTTTAATCTCGGCAAAAACTTCGTCCAAAGTTTCAACCACCGTGCAGTCTTCACGCTTTTCACCGCCGGGAAACAAAACTATATTCA
>JAXFZW010000102.1:0-14026 GCA_034184645.1 Clostridia bacterium
ATTTTATATACTCGGCAAGCCCCTGCGTGGCACGTTTGACCGTGTAAACGTTCATCATGTTTGTGCCCATACCGATTATACCGCGCATACCTGCGGTACCGAATTCAAGATCTTTACCGAACCTGTATTCTATTTCCTTTTCGTCGTTTTCTATATTTTTAAGTTCGCTGACTTCCTGTGCGGAAAGTTTGCCGTTTGAAAGCCAACTCTCATAAATATCTTTATACATAATAATCTCCTTACCTATATGCTACACGCAATACAGTTTTATAATATTATACAACCGAGTTTATTATATGTCAAAGATTTTTTATTTTTCCTTTTCACATTTATTTAAGTAAAAAACATAAGGTTTGCCCAAAGTTTTCTTTTGATTTTGCCGTTAAACATAATTCTTTAAGATTATATTTAATTTTTTTGAAAATAATTTGTCAAACAGTTGACAATACCTTTTGGTTTTGTTAAAATTTATTAGCATTGTCAAAAGAGGTTTGCGGGTGTAGTTCAATGGTAGAATTCCAGCCTTCCAAGCTGGCCGCGTGGGTCCGATTCCCATCACCCGCTCCAAAATATCTCGGCATTTGACGGCAACGTTTGAAGGCGAACGGCTTTTATTTTAAAAGTCAAGTCGGTTTGGGGATTTACCGTTAATCTACTTGCACCTGTAGCTCAGTTGGATAGAGCACCGGCCTTCTAAGCCGGGTGTCAGGGGTTCGAATCCCTTCAGGCGCACCATACGGCGGGTGTAGCTCAGTTGGTTAGAGCGCGAGATTGTGGTCCTTGAGGTCGTGGGTTCGATTCCCATCTCCCGCCCCATTACCTTTTTAGGGGTGTCGCCAAGCGGTAAGGCACTGGATTTTGATTCCAGCATTCGTAGGTTCAAATCCTGCCACCCCTGCCAAACCTAAAATTAACCGTTAAGGTTTATATATTGCATAGAAATATGCCCCATTAGCTCAGGTGGTAGAGCACGTGACTTTTAATCACGGTGTCCGGGGTTCGAGTCCCCGATGGAGCACCAAAACTTCGTTTCGACCGATAATCGGTCGGAACGAAATATTTTAATAAAACCGCCTTTAGCTCAGTTGGTAGAGCACCTGACTCTTAATCAGGGTGTCCGGGGTTCGAGTCCCCGAAGGCGGACCAAAAAAAGAGTACGTTTTGTGCTCTTTTTTTGCGTTTGTTTTTGGGTATACGAGAACCCCGCGGTTCGTCCGTCATTTGATATACCTACTCTGACGGGCAAGGACTCGGTAGCGCAAGCGGACGAGCGTCCCCGAAGGCGGACCAAAAAAAAGAGTACGTTTTGTGCTCTTTTTTTGCGTTTGTTTTTGGGTATACGAGAACCCCATAGTATAAATCATACAAAAAGCCGAGAGCAAATGCCCTCGGCTTTTATGTTTTTTACAAAATATTATTTTGCTTTCTTGACGGTTCCGCCTTCCAAAACTATCATTTTGACTGCTTGAATCGAATAATCCTGCAAGTCGATATTGAGTTTTTTGTTAAGCGTTCCCCTAGCTAAAACTTTTACGTAGCCTACGCTTTGGGGGATAAGCTTCTTTTCCCACAGCACCTCGATGTCAACCGTATCGCCGTCGTTAAACTTTTCGCCTATCGTATCAATGTTGATTATGCCTTTCTTTCCCTTATGCGTTTTGCTGTTTACGTCGTCTTCGATGTAAGTCGCCGCTACTTCGTCGCTCATTTTTTCGTCCGCTTCGCTTACGGTGATTGCATGTACCGGAGCGTCTTTGACTGCAGCGATACTTACTAACGCCTTTTTAACTTCCTTTATTAACCCTTTTGAAATAAGCGCGGCGTTATCTTCATAGGGATAAACGTATTCTTCGTTTTTACTTTCCCCTTTAACTAAACCGAGTTTTTCGGCGACCTTAGCGATTAAATCCTTTGCAAGTTCGCACCTATGTGCGTTTTTAATACGGTACATACATGGAACGCTTGCGTATTTTTTGGATTCGCATACTTCAACCTTGTACTTGGTTGCCTTTAATTCCTTTACGTCAAGCGCATAGTAAACGCAAAGTGTTTTACCCCTTATGCCAAACTTCAATACCGGTTTACGTCCGATATATACCGAATCGTATCTCCACGAAATTCTGCTTTCGGTCTTTTCATAAGATAAAACTTCGTTTTTAAGTTCGCCGTAAAACGCCTTGGTTGCGTCGTCAGACTGAATAAGTTTTGCCATAAAAGACTTTAAGTACCTTATGCTGAATTTTGTTCCGTTTTCTTCGGCGACGATTACCGTTTCGGTTTCTTCTATGTCTTCGCTATCAGCCGTTTCGCCGACAAGTTCTTCAACGCTTGGTTCGACGTCTTCTTCTACGGGCGGTAAATCTTCTGCCTCCGCCTTTTTCGCCTTACGTTTTTTAAGGTAAACTATTAAGTTTGCACACCATACCGCAAGCGTTAAAAACGCCAGAATATACAGTATGATGAACGGTGTGTCAAAATAGCGGTTTTCCGCAAGAAGTAAGGTTAATGTCGTTTTCATTTGTTTTCACCTTCCTTTTCATCTTTTTTACGCTTACGCAAAAGAAGAATCAATAAGAATATACCCGCCGCAAGAAGCACGCTTGATACGATAATCATTACGGTCGATAAAGTTGCCGCGTTTTTCTCAAGAGTAGCGTAAGTTTCTTCCGAAGTTTCAATCGTTTCAAACACCGACGCAGGTAATAATTCTTTCTGTTCTTCGGAAAGTTCCTCGTAAGCAGTCCTTGCTACGTTAATAAGGTCCTTTGAACTTTCGGTGTACTTTATTTCGCCGATAGCGTTTACCTTATCCATCGCGTCGACGACCGCTTCGGCGTTAATAATGTCACCTTCAAATTGCGGATAGACGTCAACTAATGCTTTTTGATCTTCCGTGAGTGCGTCGTAAGTTTCCCTTGCGGTTTCAACTTTTTCTCTGAACTCGTCGGTATTTTCGGGAGTTCCGATAGCGTTTATTTTATCCATTGCGTTATACGCTTTTTCGTCGTCGGTTAAAACTTTAAGCGTTCCTTCGGGGAATGAAGCCTTTTGGTCCTCAGTCAGCGCATCGTAGGTCTCCCTTGCGTCGTCGATTAAAGCCTTACATTCGGGCGTGTATTCAACGTCGCCAATCGCCCCTATTTTATCGATACAATCTTGGGTCACGGCACTTTTTGCGGCTGCAAGATATCCGTTAAGTTCTTCTACTGCATCCGCAACCTGAACTGTTGTCACGTTCTTTTCAACGTAGTAGTCGTTTGCGATTTGCTGTTTTTGTCCTTCCAAAGTGGCGGCAATATCAGCATACCTGTCACTAATAATATCAAGATAGTCGTTTACCACGTCGATAAGCGTCGAAAGTTCGGTTTTGTCAACTTCCGCAATAGAAACGGTGAACGAACTTTCGGCAATACCTACCTGATTCGCGTCTTCCGGAACACGGTAATAAACCACGTAATCGCCTACGTTCTGAACCTGCGGAACGGTATTCGTCCACTCGCCTTCGTCGCCGACTTTATACTGAACCGTACCGTAATTCGACGCACCTGCGGTAAGTAAGGCTTGCGCAGCGCCGTTATAAATCAAACCTTCGTTTTTAACGGGCGCAGTCGTATAGGAAACGTTTTTCTGCTGCGTGATAACCACGGTTGCGCCGCCGATAAACGGATAATATCCGTCCGCCGTTACTTTATATTCAACGGCAACGTTGCAAACGTTAGTATATTGCGGATTCGTAGCAGAATAATCGCTGCTACCGACTTTGTATTTGATAACGTAATCGCTTGCGGGCGTTATAACGTTAACGGTTATCGAGTGGCTACCCTTGTCGAAAGGCGCGTTATAACCGGTTGCGGACGCAACGATATCAGCACCCTTTTGCGGGTCTTCCGGCGCAAACTCGTTAGTGTCCGTGCTAACGGTCAAAGAGTTTGCACGGTAAACGATTTTGTCGCCTGACGTAGCGATTTTTTGCCAACTGCTACCGTCCGGCGCATAGTACCCTTCGTCGGCTACGACGTAGAAGTAAACGGTGCTGTTGTAATCGAAATTACCGCTTGACGCGCCACTTGTTGCATTATCGCTTGACGAAAGGAAGAAAGACGCGTGTTCGGTGCTTGCGGGACAGGAAACGGGGTATTGATTTATCTGCCATTGTGCGGTTAAGGTAGCTGTACTTGCTTTATCCCAGTTTTTTGCACTCGAACCGTTAGCGTTGTAATACTTGACGTTATTCGAATCGAAATATCCGCTGAAAGTATAACCCGTTCTCGTAGGCATGGTTGCACTCGGCATTGCGGAACCGTAAGTTGCGGTTACCGAATTGCTGCCGCCCGTGCCGTTGTTTTTGTTTAACGTTACGGTATAACTGTTAGCCGTCCAGTTTGCGGTATAACTTTTATTTCCGGTGGAACCTTTTGTGATCTCTACCGATTTGTTTGAATCTCCAGTAAGACCTGTTCCGCTCCAGCCCTTGAACGTATAACCCGTTTTCGTAGGGTTAGACAGCGAAAAGGTGTTCGTCGTTATAGTATAATTCGTAGGATAGCCCGAAGGCAAAGTTCCGCCGTTTAACGTGTAAGAAATAGTATAAGAGGTCGCGTCCGCGGAAATCGTGCCGAAACTTTTTTGAGAAGAAGAAATCTTTTTTGAACCGACACGATAAATCGCGTTTTCGGTATTCGCAGTTCCACTCACGAGCGTCCAACCTGATTTAGCGCTATAACCCTTATCGAGTTTGGCAAAGCCGTAAACGGTAGTGCCGTCGGCATACTCAGTTCCGCTTGAATCACCGCTTGTCGCCGTGGACGAAGTAGACATATAAACGGATTTAACGCCCGTTCCTGCCGTAATACTTACCGAACGTTTTTCAGCCGCATAAAGCGTGTAATTAGGGCTTTCAAAGTGGACGCCTGTCACATCGCTGCTATTTGAGTTTGTTAAACTTAAAACAAGGTCGCCGCTACCCGCAATGGACGTTTCTTTGACTTGAACGAAAGTTGAAATATTTCCGCTTTTTAAGGTCGTGCTACCACGATTCCACGTATATGAAATATTCGAAGCGTAGATATAAAACTCACCACTGGTTATTCCTTTTGAGTTTATGGTGCTTTCGGAAACGGTTATGGTGACGGTTGAATTTGCGCCGATAGTGATGTTTGAGTCAGTGTTTGCCTTAATTCCACTGTATTGAAAATCGACACCGTTATCGGTTCTTGTTCCCGAACCTTTGCCTATTTGCCAAAAATGGAATTCGGCTACTTTTTCGCTTGCCGCGTAAGCCGTATTCACCGAAGGCAAGATTAAAGCCGCCGACGCCGCGAATACGAACAGTAGCGAAAACAAGACTAATAAAAACTTTTTCGTAAAACTTAATTTCGTTTTTACCATAGTTTTCTCCTTTTGTATATTTTTTACTTTTTTTCACCAAATTTTGGTTTTTAAAACAAAATTTGGCATCAATTAATATATGATAGCACACAAAGTGCCACAAAAGTGCCACAAATACGGGGACGTTCAAAATCTTATTTTTAAAAATTCTGAGCTTTTTGCATTTTTGCTTAAATTTCAATACGTGTGACTAAAAAAGGAGAGCGATTACTCGCTCTCCTTTTTATTTTACATCAAGATTCTTAATACTTTCTCCAAACCATACGGTTTACTATGCCCGTATAGGACTGAATTATTTTAACCACCTTAAACGAAACGTTTTCTTCTTCATAATCGGGAACGGCAGACTGTTTTAAGTTGCCGTTTATTAAGCTTACAGCCGTTTCTATTGCGCCGATAAGTCCGTTCTCGTCAATACCGGCAAGCATAAACGCTCCCTTTTCAAAAGCCTCGGGACGTTCGGTTGAAGTTCTTATGCAAACCGCGGGGAAAGCCTTGCCGACCGACGCAAAAAATGCGGATTCTTCGGGAAGCGTTCCGCTGTCCGACACGACCGCAAACGCCGAATACTGCAACTTATTATAATCGGTAAACGACATAGGTTCGTGAAGAATTACCCTTTTATCAAGTTTAAAGCCCGTCTTATCAAGTTTCTTTTTACTTCTCGGATGACAGGAGTATAGTACCGGCATATCGTACTTTTTCGCAATAGCGTTTATTGCCGTGAAAAGTGATATAAAGTTTTTGTCGGTATCGATATTCTCTTCCCTATGCGCGGAAAGAAGAATATACTTCTTTTCTTTAAGATTTAATCTTTCAAGCACGTCGGAATTTATTATGCCGTCAAGGTGCGCCCTTAAAACTTCCGCCATGGGGCTACCCGTCACAAACGTACGTTCCTTAGGAAGTCCGCATTCCATAAGATATCTTCTCGCATGCTCGGAATACGGAAGGTTTACGTCCGAAATAATGTCTACTATGCGGCGGTTGGTTTCTTCGGGTAAACACTCGTCCTTACACCTGTTACCCGCTTCCATATGAAAAATAGGAATATGCAATCTTTTTGCGGGGATTGCCGCAAGGCAACTGTTGGTATCGCCCAAAACGAGCAATGCGTCGGGAGACGTTGCCGCCATTAGTTTATAAGAACAGTTAATAATATTGCCTACTGTTGCACCAAGGTCGTCGCCGACGGCGTCAAAATAAACTTCGGGTTCGTCAAGATTTAAGTCTTTAAAGAAAATTCCGTTGAGAGTATAATCGTAATTCTGACCGGTATGCGCAAGCAGGCAGTCAAAATTCTCACGTGCCCTTTTTATAACTTCGGAAAGCCTTATTATTTCAGGTCTCGTCCCCACGATAATAAGTAATTTAAGTTTACCGTTATTTTTAAATGCTACTTCGTTAAATTCGGTTTTCATATTTACCTACCATTTGTTGTTTTCAAAAATTCTAAATTTTTCTTGCAGTTTTTTGTTTTTCTTTGCAAATTCGTTCATTTCATTAAAGTCTTTACGCTTTAAAAATGCCGCCTTAAAAAAGCACCCGACTGCCTTATAGCAATACATAAAAGGATAAAGAATAAATACTTTTTTCACAATAGGAAACGACAATATAGTTGCTCTGTGAATATAACTTAACGCAAGAGAAATTCTACTGCGCTTTCTGTATTCGTCATTTTGCCCTTTATCGGTAAGCACGTCGGCGTTTTTATAATTTTTACCGCTTAAAGAAACTTCACCCGACTTAATTATTGAATCGATTATTTCATAACCGTCTTCAGAATACTCTTCAGCCCACTTCGGCACAGGACTTTTAAGATATTTACCGCACGCCTTAGTCAGCGCAGCAGTAAAAACGAATAGCCCCGTACTTTTAATCAATGGCAAAACCTGTTCTTCCCAAAACGGCGCATTTAACGTTTTAGCAGTAAACATTGACCAGTCAACAATTTGCTTTAACCCTGCGCTACCGTAAAAGAAATGGTGTTGTAAATGTAAAAGCATTATTATTGCATTGTGGGCGTCGTCCGGCGATAAAAATCGCTGTCCGAGACACTCCCTATTAACGGCGGTTTCAAAAATATCCGCCATAAACGCTTTTATAATTTCACCGTATTTACCGCCGGGAATCCCCGCGACTGAAAAGTGAACTTCTACCAGTAGCCCGTCCTTTTGAAAAAGCACGTCGTAAATATCGTCGCCTTTTTGTCTGACATAACCGTTTTCTTCAAGCAATTTTTCAGTATTTTCAAGATCGGATTTTTTTACTAAAACGTCAATATCACCCATAGTGCGAGTTTTAGGCTCGTCATAGTAAATTGCAGTTGAAAATCCCTTTATGATAAGACATTTAACTTTGCCCGAAAGTACGGAAAGAAGTTCTTTTTGTCCCACATACACCTTGTCGTTTGCCGCCAAAACCTTTCCCATTGCATATATAAAGCCGGCATAATTTTTATGTGGAATAACATTTTTTCTTTCTACAATTTGCTTGGACGCAGTAAGCAAAACACAATGTGCCCTTGCTGATCTGATTACAGATCCCCAGTTAACGTCGGGTATTTGCGCAATTTCGCTTGTGCCGTCATAAGTCAAAAGACTTAACAGCGCTTTGTTGTCATTAGAAAAATTTTTGTGTTTTTTCAATTTTACACCTTTTCGTAAAATGTATCAGGGCGATCTTTATCAAAAGTTTCGTTCGCCCACATTATTGTAATCAAGTCTTCGGTGTCAGAAAGGTTAATTATATTATGAGTGTAACCGGGCAACATATAAACCGCTTCGATTTTATCGCCCGAAACTTCAAACTCGATAATTTCATCAGAACCGATTTTTCTCTCTCTTATAAGCGCCCTACCCTTTACGACGACAAACATTTCCCACTTACTGTCGTGCCAATGTTCGCCCTTCACTATTCCCGGTTTACTTATGTTGACGGATACTTGTCCGTAAGACGGCGTTTTAAAAAGTTCAGTAAAACTCCCCCTTTGGTCGGTATTCGTTTTGAATTCAAATTTCATCTTGCTTGCGGGAAGATATGAAAGGTATGCCGAAAAAAGTTTCTTTTCAAAACTGCCGCTTGGAATGTTCGGAATAAAAAAGTCTTCGGGTTGTTTTTTGAAAACGTATAGCCAATCAACTATTTCGCCAAGTGTTCTTTTATAAGATACAGGAACAAAACAGTATTTTCCATTATCGTTCGGTATTACCGTTAAGCCGTCAAACTCGCAACGGTGTTCGTCTCCCGTAAGCGCGGCAAACATTTCTTTTACCAAATCGTCAATATAAACAAGTTCAAGTTCCGTGTTCCTGTCGTTCACCTGAATAGGTAAATCGTTCGCTACGTTATTGCAAAAAGTCGCTACCGCCGAATTGTAGTTAGGTCTGCACCACTTCCCGAAAAGGTTAGGAAAACGGTAAATAAGCGTTTTAGCACCCGTTTCTTTTCCGTATTCGATAAATAAGTCTTCGCCCGCCTTTTTGCTTTTGCCGTACTCGCTGCCAGAAAATCTTCCGGTTAAACTTGCCTGCGCCGAGGAAGAAAGCATAATCGGACATTTATTTTTATACTTTTTAAGCGTATCGAGTAATAACGACGCAAAACCGAAATTACCTTGCATAAATTCTTCGTTCGTTTGCGGACGGTTGACTCCTGCAAGATTAAACACAAAATCGGCTTTTCTGCAATACTCGTCTAAAAGTTCGGGGGCGGTATCGATATCGTACTCGAAAATTTCGGACACGGTAAAACTTACCGTACGGTTTTTGCCGTCACGGACGTTCTTTAACGCTTCACATAAATTTTTACCGACGAACCCTTTCGCCCCGGTTACTAAAATGTTCATTTTTATTTATTCAACTCGTCTTTAATGTACTGCAACGTTAAAAGTTTTTCCTTTACCTGCTCAACACTTAAAAGTGCCGTGTTATTTGAATTGAATTCAGTCAAAGTATTTCTTTCTGCATTGCCCTGCGTAAAGAATTTGTCGTAATTAAGTCCGCGCTTGTCGGAGGGTACGCGGTAGAAGTTGCCCATATCGATTGCGTGCGCACATTCTTCGTTGGTAAGTAAAGTTTCGAACATCTTTTCGCCGTGGCGTATGCCGATAATTTTAATTTCGTCCTTATTGCCGCCGAAAAGTTCGCATACCGCTTCCGCCTGTGTTTTAATCGTACAAGCAGGCGCTTTTTGAACTAATATGTCGCCGCTTTCACCGTGTTCAAACGCAAACAAAACAAGGTCAACCGCTTCGTCAAGCGACATAATAAACCTTGTCATAGTAGGTTCGGTAATGGTTATGGGATTGCCTGCCCTTATTTGATCTATCCAAAGCGGAATAACGCTCCCCCTGGAGCACATAACGTTGCCGTAGCGTGTGCAGCAAATTTTGGTCTTTTCGGGGCTTACCGTACGCGATTTAGCGACGATAACCTTTTCCATCATCGCCTTGCTTGTTCCCATAGCATTTACGGGGTAAGCCGCCTTATCGGTTGATAAACAAATAACCGACTTGACGCCTTCTTCTATCGCCGCGGTAAGCACGTTTTCAGTACCCAAAACGTTGGTTTTAACCGCTTCTATCGGGAAGAATTCGCACGAAGGAACTTGCTTTAACGCCGCCGCGTGAAATATGTAGTCGACCCCGTGTATAGCGTTTTTAACAGAGTTAATATCGCGCACGTCGCCAATGTAAAACTTTATTTTCTCGGCGACTTCGGGCATTTTAGCCTGAAACTCGTGGCGCATATCGTCCTGCTTTTTTTCATCGCGTGAAAATACGCGAATTTCACCGATATCGGTTTTCAAAAATCTGTTCAAAACGGCGTTGCCGAAACTTCCCGTTCCGCCTGTGATCATCAACGTTTTATTTTTAAATAATGACATATACTTCTCCCGTCAATTTTTTTCTCTATATCTTTTTAATAATTTATATTTCAAAATCGTACTTGCAACAGTTTGCCATGCTTTAATTTTACCATTTATAATTGAGCGACGAAGCAGTCTAAACATAAAAGGATAAAACATCGGCTTATAGTCTTCAATTAGATTTAATTGCTTAACCATTACTGAAAACGCTAAACTTTTCGTGTGCTCATCTTTAGATTTAAGCATAACATAATTGAGTAGTCCGATATGATTTAACGACAATAAGTAAAAGGTTTTGTCTTTTGAAATTTTATTTTTTTCACACAATTCCCAAACCTTTGGTAAAACTCGTATAGAGTTAATAAATTTACCTTCGTTTGACGAATGAGATGAAGAAACTACTCCAACCCTATAACCGTAAACGATAGCATCGGTAAAGGCAATGGCGTTTGCTTTTCTTTTTAATATAAACTTGGATATAATATCTTCAAAAATATATCCTATGGGATAATAAACGTTTTCCCACAATTCTCTTTTATATACTTTTGCCCAGGAATACCCTACACTGCGTAAAATAACTTTCCCTTTCGGTTTACGTATTTTGGTCTTTTGCTCACATTGAAAGGTGGGAGTATCGTAGAACATATTATATTTGCCTTCGGCAATATCACAGTTGTTTTTGATAGCCGCATCCATCAAACAATCGATACAATTATCGGAAATAACGTCGTCGCTGTCGACTATCATTATATACTTCCCGATTGAATTAAATATCGCAAAATTTCTTGCGGCAGATTGCCCTGCGTTTTTCTGCTCAAAGTATTTAACACGCTTGTCCGACAAATACGGTTTTATCCTTTCCGCCGTTGAATCGGTAGAACCGTCGTTTACGATTATTATTTCTATATTATATTTGGTTTTCTGTTTTAAAACCGAATTAAGACACTCTTCTATATAATCTTCCGCATTATACGTAGCAATTATAATTGATAAATCAATAGTCGCCGAATGAATAAAGTTTGCATTATCGATGACATAGCCTTTATCAGGAAAAAGTTCATTCAATTTTTCTTCCGCGTTTTCAAGATACGCTTTTTTTTCGCTCGAAAAAAAAGTTATTAAAAAGCATTTAACAATTGCAAACAACTTTTTTATTTGCAAAAAAGCCAATGAAAAAAATTTTTCCATCAAAGCAAAACCGCTTTTTATTTTCCTTAAAAGCACTTTCATTTTAAAAATAAGCTTTCCAAAAATGTTTTATTGCAAATAGCATAGCCCTTACAAGCCCACTGCTATTTTTTGTGTTATAAACGTCTTCCTTATAAACCTTTATTCTGGTTAATCTCGGCGTCTTTTTTTCAACGGTTTTAATAGCTTTATCAAACTCGTTTTTCTTTATTAGTTTAATAAAAACATCTCGTCCGATAGGTCTATAAGCCGATTTTATAAGTGCAGGATTATTTTTTATTGCATTATTTAAATCGACTTCGTTAAACTTAACTTTATTTTTAAGTCTTAATAACTCATTAAAACCCTTTTCGCTGTTTAACAAAACAAGGGAAACTCCATCTTGCTCGTATAAATCAGGAAAATTCTCTTTTATTCCCCAAAAGTCGCAAAGTGTTATATCAGAATTTCTATTTAAACCTTTAAATTTACAATTATAACAACTTTCTCTTAAACAATAATTTTTTAAAAACGCTTGCATCATAAGGTTGTTTTCATGATGTTCGCAAAAGCTCTCGCCCGAGTCAAAATCGACGGAAAACTCGTAATCTTCCCAACCGTTGGTTTTCTTTCTAAAATCAACTTTTACTATTTCGCCTTTAAACTTGCTTTTTAAAAACGATAAGTATTTTTTAAATACAAACGGCGAAGGAACGCCATGACAAGCAATATCTATAGTTAAAAGGTTATCATAGTTTTTACCTAAAAATGCTTTTAAACCGGCAATTTGACAAGGTGTTCCCGAAAACAGCACTTTTCTTTTATCACTTAAAAATTTTCGTACTTCGGTAAATGAATTTTCAGTATTACTTTGAACGTATTTTGAGCCTTGGAAGTTTTTTACAGTTTCCTTATTTTGCGCAAAATTATGTATTACGTTAAAATTGCTATCATACGCAGCACCGAATACCACACCGCCTTCTTCGATAATCGAATTCGCCAAAGCAATAAAAACTCCACCTGAAGAACTTTTTTTAACTTCTTCCTCGTTATTGTTTTTTGCGGCATACGCAACTTGCTTAAACACCGAGTTTGCAACAACATTTAGTACAGGACAAGAATTGTCGCATAAACCACATTTAACACATTTTTTATAATTGATTGCCGGGTAAAAAAAACCGTCTCTTTCAACAGTAACAGATATACATTTATTGGGGCAAACGCTACTGCATGAAAAACACCCCACACATTTTTTGCCGACAACGTCAATCATTTTTTACCACCGTCAACTAAAAAAACCTTCCACTCTACTTTTACCGTTATATGCGCGCTTAATATATTCCGGCATAAACGAAACTAATCTTTTTTTGATATCGTTTTCCATCTCCGAAAAAGCGATATACGCGTTTTTTAAGTCATCATCTGAAGTAAAAGACTTTCCGTCAACCACATAGCCGTTATAATCACCGAAAATATCCTTTGCAATACCCTTTGACTTTACGGAATAACCAACAACAAGCGTGGGGACGCAAGTAGAATACGCCGCTATTGTAGAATGCGTTCTGCACCCTACAAATTGCTTGCACTTTGATATAAGATATTTAAGCTGCATGCAATTAAGCGTTTTTTCAGCAACAACTACCCTTTCGCTACCTATTTGCTTTGCGACCTCACAACTTATGCGATAATCATCATTACTATCGGCGTCTTTATTGACGTGCGGAATAAGCGCAATATATGCATCCGTTGTTTTAAGTAGGTGTTTAATAAGTGTTAAAAAGTTTTTTATTGTTGCGCCCTTATAAGGTTCGTAAAACTTCATAAAGTCGCTAACGTTCAATCCTATTACATTTCCCGAATCGAAAATGTCTTTTTTAAAATCGGTAGACTGTAAGTCAAGTGTAAATGCCGGATCCGAACAAGGTATAACGTTATCTTTTATGCCGACATTATATAAATTTTCTATCGTCAGCGATTCCCTTGCCGTTATCAAAGAATAACTTTTCAAGTCGTTTATTACGCCTTTGGATAAATACTCTTTTCCGATCGAGCAGCCCCATAATACCGAAGGAATATTATTATGTTTTAATGAAAAAGTTTTAGGTCTTAACTCGTTGATTATTCCATTATAGCAGTAATTATCACCACCGACGGAAAGAGCGACGGAATCCTTTATTAAAAGCTGTTTATTGTTATAAATCCACTCTCTGTCGTCAAAACTTAAATTTTTATTGAATTTTGATAATAAACGATAATATATGCCCAAAAAACTTTTATCAGGTACTTTTTTATACTCTTTATCCTCAATAATTTTAAAGTCTTTATTAAGATTAAATTCAATATCTTCCCGTGGAATTTTAGAAAACAGATAAAACCTATTATCCTCCCCTAAAATTTTACGCGTAGATCTTACTATAGCCTCACATCCGTGATTATAACTTCCGCTATGGCCGAACAAAACATACTTTTTCATATTATTGCCCTGTGTTTTAAAATAATTAGTCCCGTTTAAAACCGTTTGCGCCAATTCTCAAACTTCCCCATGAGCGAGATCCCGTCTCTTTAGTATGTTCCTTAAATATTTCTATCTGAAATGATGATA
>JAXFZW010000103.1:0-3394 GCA_034184645.1 Clostridia bacterium
AATTTTCCGCTATCCACGTTATACCTTGCACAAGAACGGGGTTGAGGAAAAAATAGTACAGCGAGCCGACTATCAGCCAAATAATAGAAAAAGAAGGACAAATAATGCCCATTATATTTCCTTTTCTATTTGAATAGTCCCAAAGTTTTACGCCTAAACCTTTAATGAAAATCAAGCCCGCAAGAAATTCGATTAAGGACATACCTACGCCGATTATAATAATTCTTATTATAACGTCCCAAATATAGCCGTCTATCCCAAGCGGTATATTGCTTACGGCATATAAAACCAACACCCCGAAACCATATATCGGCAAATAAGGCCCGGTTAAAAAGCCAGGATTCATCCACTTTTTCTGCGACACGAAACGCCTGAAGAATAGTTCTATAACCCAACCGCCCAAAGAGCCGATAACGAACAATGTCGAAATAATAACTACGTAATTCATTTGCACCTATACTTCCTGATAGGAATATATTTAAATACTTGTTCCCTATATTCGTTATATTTCGGATATTTGCCGGCGGATATACTTTCTCCGAGCATAGAACTTCCCATAAACAGCAAAACCAGCACGAGCGCGCCTATTGCCGACCAATGGAATATTCCGTAATTTGCTAAGCCTGCGCCTATTACGAAAACGTAAAGGCTAACCCATATCCCCTGTTCTCCGAGATAGTTCGGATGGCGCATATACGCCCACGGTCCAAGCGTGTTAAACCCGAGATTATAAGGCGAAGGCAGTTCTGCGAGAGATTTGCCGCCATTTAACATTTCCTTTTTTGTTTGGTGAAATTTCCATTGATACTCGTCGGATACCGTTTCAAGCACTAAAAACGCTACGGCAAACGCGGTGGCAATTATATCCGCCGCCCCGAACGCCAAGGACGACTCCGCACAGATAAGAGCGGGCAAGCATATCGCAAGCACGAGCGCATTTTGGTAAACGCTTATAAAAAACAGGTTGAAAAGCGACCACGTAAACCCGTTTTTAAAAATCGGGTTTTTACGGACGATAGACCAGCGGTAATCTTCGTTCCCCGTCCAGAATTTAAGCCTGTACGCGCCTTTTCTCGCAAAGTTAACGGTAAGCCGCACGCCCCACGCTGTCACGATAAGCGCAAAAACCAGCAGTCGCGCGCTTATTCCGCCGCGTATAGCGATAATCCAAACGTAAGAGATGGGCAGTAAACTCCACAACTTGTCCATCTGAGAATAGTTGTGCGTAATTTCTCCGACTATAAAACAGTAAGCGACGCTGCATCCGCAAACTATAAGCAATATTTTAAGCGTACCCCATTGAGCGTCCGTTATACCCTGTCCGCCGAGAACAACGCACAAAACTATCAAAGCGACAACGACGCTCGCCGAAATCACCGTCTCAAAAATTTTTTTCATAACTTTTTCCTTTGTATTTTTTCAACAAAAAAAGTATAATAAATATTTTTAAATAAGTCAAGGGGTACCAATAACATTTTGACACACATACTTTAATTGTGTGCGCACCGTTTTTTTTGCGTAAAAAAGGCGCTTGAAATTCAAGCACCTTAAAAAATGCTGGTTTTTGCCTTAAAAAGTATGAAAAAGGGTCGAAAAGCCAAAAGACTTTTCGACCTACACACTTGATTTGCCACGATAAAATCTATTTTATTGATATCAATTTCTTTTTCCAGATTTTCGATAAATTCAAAACGGTGCGGCGACCAAATCGTGTCTACAAGTACCGTTTTTTCTTCTTCAATAAGATAGGCGTTTTGGCTCGAACCGTTTTCAATGGAATAATCGTCCCCGTGAAAACTTTCGAGTTCCCAATCCGTGTATCCGATCCAACTGACGTTGTTTTTTACTTGTTTTCTCATATTAAATCTCCTCGATTGCTCCGACAGGGCAATTCTCTTTTGCTTCTTCTGCCGTTTTCAACACATCGGCGGAAACTTCTTCTTCAATAGCAACGGCAACGCCGTCTTCACCCATAGAAAAGACTTCGGGGCAAGTTTCCACACACATACCGCAACCTATACACCCGTCGTTTACATAATACTTCATAATGATATTCTCCTTTTTTTATTCTAACGTAAGCAATAATGCCATCTTAAACCGTTTCGTTGCCTTAACCGAATGCAAGCCCGCTTTGGCAAAATGAAAATTTTCTCCTGCCTTAATAGGGTGATCTTTACCCTCGTATCCGATGACACCTTCGCCATCCAGCGCAAAAATAATTGCTTCGCCGGGAGCCGCGTGTTCCAACAGTCCCGTTCCTTCATCAAAAGACATAACCACAAGCTTCATTTTCTCGTTATGCACAACGTCCATATTGACGATTTTCCCGTCCACGTAAGGGACAAGTTCTGACATTTTGAAAACTTCTCCCGCTTTAACCATCTCGTTCATTTTATCATTCCTCCTGATTGATATTTCCGTGTAAACAACGCTTTTGGTTGTTCTCATCCCTGTAGGGGTATCCGTTAAAGTAATAATCGATTCTCCGCTGTTCAGCGTTTTGCAAAATCCGTTTGTACCGTAAACATTCAAACCACCATCGTTCACAATCAACAATTTGTGATAAGGATATATTTCCGCACTGATATCGGTGTTTTTTGCCAATGAAAAATATGTAATGTCGTTTATTCCGTTATATACCGATTTCGATATCGTACATCCCGTTATCGGCGGATTGTCTTTTGCGATTGAGAATACTTCTCCGACTTTTTCTTTCATTTTGACTTACACCTTTACGTCGGGGTTTTTCTCTCCGAACTTTTCTTTGAGCATTTCGCAAATTTCTCCCCGCTCTTTACCTTGCTTTTCCATATTTTTAATTGTCTTATATGCCGCAAACAAAGTGGAAGGTCCTATTTCCGAACTGAAATAGCCTATGCCTTGATTCCACGCAAGCAGTTCAAACACGTCATCAAGCGCCTTACTGTCAAGACCGTGAATATACGCCTTTACAAGTTCTCTCGTCGCTTGGCGCATTCTTCCCGCACCTACCGCGTTGGTAAGCGACAACAATAATCTCGTTTCATAAGGGAGATAGCGATTTTCATCGTTCCACGTCAAATCCCAGAAATTGACGGCGATATTACCGAGTTTATCGTCTATAAGCGGCATATTCGTAAGCGCCGCAGGGCGCATAGGTATATCTTTTTCTTCCTGTTTTAGCGCCACACGATAGAAATATGCGTGAAACTCCGAATCGTTTTTTTGTTCGGTATAATGCTCAAAACCAAGTCCTTCCATTACTTCGTAAAGCGGAATTGGATCAAAACTTTGCACTACTTCCAAGCCTTCTCCAGCGCCGACTTTCATTGCTTGGTTTTTCAGCCCCGCAAAGAAATTGCCTTGAATACCCCTGACGTCAATCGTCTTAAATTCTTTTACTTTATCTTTCCAT
>JAXFZW010000104.1:0-2504 GCA_034184645.1 Clostridia bacterium
ATACGGCAAAGCACAGTTTATCGACGACTTCTTCGTATTCGCCGTTTATTCTGCAACCGCTTGCCAAAACGTGTCCGCCGCCGCCGAATTCGCTTGCGACGCCGTTGACGTCAGGTCCTTTACTCCTTAAACTTACTTTAAAAGAGTTGCTCCCCATTTCCATAAGGCAAACGCCGACTTCAACGCACGAAACACCCATAACGAAGTCCACAAAGCCTTCAGTTTCGTCGCTCGAAGCCCCCGTACTTATCAAGTCTTTTTGAAAAACAGTCGCTATCGCCAGCCTTCCGTCGTAAAAATATCGTATTTTTGACATAACCATACCGAAAAGTTTAGCCCTTTCCGGACTTTGTTCGGTAAAGTTGTGATAAATTATGCCGTTAAGGTCGGCACCGAATTTAACGAGTTCGCTTGCAACCGCAAAAGTTTCGGGAGTCACGTTTTTGTGTCTGAAAGCACCCGTATCGGTTGCAATACCCGTCAAAAGTCTGTCGGCAATGGTCTTGTCAAAACTAACGCCTGCAAACTTTATTAAATCGTAAACGTTTTCGGCATTAGCCGCCCTATCCGACACGAAAAAGTATTTTGCAAACCCAACGTTTGAAACGTGATGATCGACGCAGTAAGTGTTTTCGTGTTTTAAAAAGGCTTCGGCAAATTTGCCAAGCCTGAATTCGTCGGCGCAATCTATTGCGACAAACGCCGAAAAGTTTCCTGAAAGTTCGGTTTTGAATTCGTCCCTTATTCCTAAATAGTCAAACCTTTTTGGAATAACGTCCTCACAAAAAACGTCCGCCTTTACTCCGCTTTTGATAAGTGCGGCTTTAAGTGCGGTGGCAGAACCTACCGTGTCGCCGTCCGGACGGACGTGGCAAAAAATCGCCGCACTTTTTTCGGCGAAAAGTTTTTTCGCTAATTCTTGTAAAGGTGTCTGTTTCAATTTTCTTCTTCCTTTTCAGGTTGCTTTTTGATATTAAGCGAGTTAATCAGCTTGTCCATTTTGTCGCCGTAAGCCATACTCGTATCTTCAATAAAATGAAGTTCGGGAACGGTGCGAAGGCGCATGGAACGGGCAAGTTCGTGACGGATTTTACCCGCATCGCCGATAATGGCGGAAAGCGTAGCCGCCTTTTTACTTTCGTTTACCGAAAAAACGCTTATATAAACCTTTGCGGACGACAAGTCCTTACTTGCGTCCACTTCGGTTATTGAAAACATTTCGGTAATAAAAGGGTTTTTAAGCTTACGGGTAATTACCGTGTAAATTTCCTTTTTGAGTTCGCTGTTTATTTTATCAATTCTGCTTACGGGCATATCAGTCCTTTTTCTCTTCTATCTGATAACATTCGATAAAGTCGCCGACTTTAATATCGTTGAATTTTTCAATCGAAATACCGCACTCGTATCCTTGCGCGACTTCCTTGACGTCATCCTTAAAGCGTTTAAGCTGCAATACGTTGCCTTCCGCAAAAAGCACGTCGTCACGGTAAATACGAAGTTTGCCGCTCCTTATTATCTTTCCTTCCACTACGTAGCAACCGGCAACCTGACCGACGCCTGAAATCTTGAATACTTCCCTGACTTCCGCCTTGCCGAGATAAGTTTCGGAAATCTTGGGTGCAAGCATACCTTTAAGAGCCTTTTCGACGTCTTCAATCGCTTCGTAAATAATTCTGTATAGTTTGATGTCGACTCCGCTGTGCTCCGCAACCTTTCTCGCATTGGCGTCGGGACGAACGTTAAAGCCTATAATAACCGCGTGCGAACTTTCCGCAAGCATTATGTCAGACTCGTTGATAGCGCCTGCCTGTGCATGAATTACGTTGACTTTCGCTTGGTCGTTAGAAAGTTTTTCAAGCGACTGTTTTACCGCTTCCACCGAGCCTTGAACGTCCGCTTTTACTACGATGTTAAGTCCCTTGATTTCACCTTCGGCGATTCTGTTAAACACGTCGTCAAGGCTGACTTTCGCCTGTGCCTTCGCCATATTTTCCTTTTCTTTGTTTTTACGTTCTTCGGCGACGAGTTTGGAAAGTTTTTCCTGCTCTACCGCATAAAGAATATCTCCGGCGTTAGGCACTTCGTCAAGTCCCATAATGGATACGGGCATCGAAGGACCTGCTGAACTCACACGCAATCCCTTGTCGTCGGTCATAGCGCGGATTTTACCTACTACCGTGCCTACGACTACGCTGTCTGACATTTTGAGCGTTCCGTTTTGAATAAGAACGGTTGCGATAGGTCCTTTGTTTTGGTCGAGTTTCGCCTCGATAACTACGCCTTTCGCCTTTCTGTCGGGATTTGCTTTGAGTTCTTTCATTTCCGCAACGAGGTTTATGCTGTCCAAAAGATTGTCAAAACCTTCGCCCGTTTTTGCGGATACGGGACAAACAATAACGTCGCCGCCCCATTCTTCGGGAAGGAGTCCGTTATCCGTGAGTTGTGTTTTAATTCTGTCAAGATTTGCTTCCGGCTTATCGATTTTGTTTACCGCAACGATTATC
>JAXFZW010000105.1:0-7166 GCA_034184645.1 Clostridia bacterium
GAATTTAGCAGAGGTGTAAAATTTTATGTCTCCGCAAGAAAAACGCATTCAACTTTCTATATTCGGAATTTATGTACTTTTGCCCGCGAAACGGGTCTAATACACCAGTTGGATATTTGGATAAAATGAATAGACTTGGACATATCGGCAAAGAAAACCGGAGGAAACTGACCTATGCACAAGGTTTATGCTTTCCCCTGCGGCGACAATACGGTTAACGACCGTATTGATTGCGTTGGTTAGGTTTGCGGATAAATAAGTAATGTTAATGCCTGCGCTTAAAGATCCTATGCCATAGTAGTAATACGCCCAGCCGTAAGCATTGGAATTATTCGTCCATGAACTTCTTTTGTACCTTATCCACAACTGTCCTTCCTGTGCGGTAGCAGTTTCACCGGGTGCTTTCATGTAAGTGGTAGAACCCGAACTGCTGTTCAAAAGGCTTGCCATATTTGCCGTGATTTGCACAAGATACAAGTCCTGATATTCCATGTATTTAACGTATTTTTTTGCCTCGGTGCTCGTTGAGAAGGTCGGGGCAAGCGAACCGCCGTTATACCTGTTCATCACGCTGTCGTACGTCGCGCCGTACAAGTGGCTGCTGACGACCGATCCCGCAACGTCAAGATAATAATACCTTGCGTCGTTAATCTGGAAAACTTTGTTGGTGAAAACCATGTCCTCCTGCGTACGCAACTTGTTTGCGGTATCGTCATTTTTCCCGTTTGTAAGGTAGAAACATATAGGATTTGAAACAAGTTCTACCTCGGCACCGCCCGTTTCGCCCGTGATTGACGGGATAAGTTCGTAAAAACCCGATCCGAGATCGCCTATGACGACCGTATAAGGATCGCTATCGGACGCAGTATAAGTTTTGTCGCCGTTTACCCTTACGCTGAACGCCGTTTCGCCCAAAACGATTTGACTTCTGTCGTCAGCCTGAACGCTTATGGAAATACCCTTGCCGTCAGACCTATCCGCCGCCGTTATATCGTAAGCGTTGTAAGTCGTGGAAATATCCTCGATTTTAACGTAGCCGTATTCCGCAGGGAAATCGCTGTCGACCTTGAAAACGTTTCTCTTGTCATAAACGACGCGCACGGCGGGTGTTTCGCTCACGTTCCCTGCGCTGTCCTTTACTTCAAACGACACGTTTGCGTCAAGGCGCATTTCGTCTCCCATTATTTCGAGAATAAATTCGTCGAGCGGCGGCTCTGTAAGTGAATCGTCGATACTCGAAGAATATTGATATTTTTGATTGTCTGTCAAAACTCTGAACAGCCCTGTGGTTCTTTCGCCGTTGTCAAGAAGAGTACGTTTTGCCGTTTGCGTTTTACCGCTGCCATCCTTCCACTCTACGACAAAATCTACGTTGATGATTTCTGCGCCGCCTTCCTTACTGTTATTTAGCTCAAAAATTTTGGTTTTAAGTTCGTTTGTAGGGATATTCGTAGATATGGTAGGCGGATCTCCGTCGAGTTTATACGGTCCGAAACATTTATAGTCTTTAAGTCCGTACGGTGATACTGCGAGTGCGTGAAGATAATACGTTCCGCTGAAAACACCCGCACTTTCGTTTTTGACGAGCGTAACACCTAACGAACCGCTGTCTTCTTCTCTCAATTTATATGAAAATTCGTATGCACTTTCAAGCAGATTGTCTTGCTTTACGTTATCCGTACTCCACTCATAATAAACGTTTCCTTCCGCATTTTCGTCGGCATTTATGGAAAGCATAATATTATAGAAATTTTTATCCTGCATCGACGACCCTTTGTCAACAGTAAGATCGGGCTGGAAAAAGTTGATAGAGCCGTTCATTGAGAACTCTCTATATGAATCGGCATTGACTAAAAAGTTATTCTCTATAACCTTATATTGATTCATGGCATAAGCCATATCACCGATATCGTTGTCGGAAAATTTATATTGAATCGAAGTTATATTCGTTTTCGGCAAATCTGCGGCGTCGATTTCATAGATGAGTGTGTCCGTGTAATTGCCTTCAACGTATTGTGCGTAACAAGGGGTCGACTTATTGTTGATTTTTAATTCAAGAGTGTTTCTTTCACCCGAAGCTAAAATCTTTGAAGTATAAACCGGCTCGCTGAAACGAATAGCAAGACGCAATTTACCCGTATTCATAAACTGTGAGTCGTCAACGTACGACCCCATAATTACAGGCGCTTTGTTATCCATAAGTTTCATAAACAATGAAACGTTTTTGACGAATATGTCCGAATTGCTGTAAACGGCAATACCGAAATCGATATCGCTTATTTTCTCTATTTCATAGAAAACGGAATCAACTACCGCGCCGTCGTTTGCGTACCAGGTTGTTCCGTCCTGAATCCAATACGCGCGCTTATATGCGGATTTAACATATTTGTCTTTAAGGTCGATATAATACTTATCGTCGTCGTTAGGGTTTTTATCCGTACTGATAAGATAGTGCCCGCGTCCGTTGAGTTTGTACGCTATATCATGTTTATGTACAAGCAAAATGGTTTCCGTGTCCGGGTCAAAAACCAACTGTAAAGACATACCCGTCGTATCGCTGCTTGGCGAACTATATGCCTTCATCATATCTGCGCCGCCGGCACTTAAATAAATGTCGCTTGAACCGTCGCATATTTTTCCGAAGAAAAACGAGCCCCACGCAGACGCTAATCCGCTGCCGATAAGCGTACTATACCAACGAGTGAGCGTTTGTCTGTCAAAGACAACTCCGTTTTCCCATGATTTCCACGAAGTTTTGTCTTCAACGTCGTATTCGCCGCTGCTTGCGACGGATAGCGTATCGGCATAGTCGTCAAAATAAGCAATTTCTCTCCTGCCGCCGTATACTTCCGTGACAGAACCGACTGTTGCATTCACTTTACTGTCATACGGTAAGGTGCATTTGCATACGTCTTTACCTTCTTCAACTACGGCGTTTTCAACGCTGTCGATTTTAATTTTAAAGTATCTACCGTACTCCTCGCCGTCTGCCAAAACGTGTACTCTTTCACGTGTATTGTATTTTAATATGCATTGTACCGAGAAAGTATAAGTTTCTTGTCCGTTTGCGGCAATTTTTACGGAAACGGTTTTTGACTGTTCTACGTAATCAACGCCCGGAATTGCCGTTCCGCTTTCCGTATAATACCTGAAACTGACAACTTCGCCGGCATTACCTTTAACGATAACTTTGACTTTAAACCAGTTTCCGAAATAATATACGTCGCCCATATTGTTAATTCCGGCAGAAGTTTTTTCAAAACCCACCGTATTATACGCTACGTCGGCATACGATTTAGCCCTTTTCCCGATCGGAATAACCGCAAGCAATAAACCCATTACAAAGAGAAGTGCAAGACTAATTATTAAACTTCTGATGACTATCTTATTTTTCATTATGTATCACCTCTCCGTTTATAACGATTTCGCCCATCGCTACTTTTTTGCAAAATTCCATAAAAGTTAATTTCGGATTTTCAAGTTTTGCATTTTCAAAGACGCGCAAAATATCGTCCTGTGCAATATCGTTACTTGCGTCTTCGGACTTGGTTGTGTCCGCTTTTTCATTTGTAGCTTCGGTTTCCTTTTGAAGTGCCGGCTTATTCTTTTTAAGTTGCGACCCCTTATTGCCGTTTGCGTCCTGTATCGCTTTATTTCTGATACGAACGTCGTAAAATACTTCGCTTTCGTTAAAATACTTTTCGCGCAAATCGGAGTTCATTTGTCCGATATGATAAAGACCTACTTTAAATTGAGGAGTAAAATAGGTTTTAAGCGGATAATTGCCAAACGTCACTATTATGCTGTGCCCTATGTCGCCGGGACGGTTTAACCTTTGAAGTTCTGACGGATATATAAGCGGCCTTGTCTGAACCGACGTAGAAAAATTAGTTTCGCTGTTTGCGCTACCCGACTGCGACGTCGTTGCGATGGTGATATTTCCGCAAAGTTCGCTGTACTCCTTGCACGTGTTCATATCGTTTGAACCGATAAACATTTTTATGCCGCAGTTGCCCTTAATGATATCTGCAACAGTTTCGCCGTAAACGTTATTTAATTGCGAATACGACTGCACTATCATAGTAAACCAAATTTTTCTCGATCTGCCGACCGTGATGAATTTATCAAACTTTTCGATTTTAGGCATATTGCCGAATTCGTCCATTATAAAATAGACGTTTCTCGGCAGACTTAATTCCTTAGTCGCCGAAGCCACTTTAATAAGGGTTTTATAAATATTCAAAATAAACACTACGGCAAGTTTATGCCTGGTATCCTTTTCGTCAGGTATTTTGAAAAATAACGCCGTTTTATGATCGGCAAGCGATTCCGCCGAAAAATCAGACGAACTTGTAAGCGCACAAATACCGGCGTCGTTGAAAAGCGTAAGCTTATCGTACACTATGGACATATAGGACGCGCGAGTCGTAGGTGCGGCGTCGCAAACCTGTTTTGAAAGCGAATACGCCTTGCTTAAAGGACTTCTTCCGGTAAAGTACAGTCTTAAATCTTCATAGTCCTTATTTGAGTTCTGCAAAATTTTGGTGACGTTAAAGAAATTGAATTTCTCCTTCGTCATACCGTTTTCTTCATTTTCGGAATCTTCGAGCATTGCGAGAATAACTGCGAGAGTAATAGACCTTGCGCCCTTTTCCCAAAGAGGATCTTTTTCGTTTTCAATCGGTATAAGAACGGATACCAAATCGTTTAAATCCTCATAAACTTCGTCGTAAATTTTCTTTCTGTAAATTTTTACGCTTTCGATAAGTCTTTGATAGTCGGTGTACGCTTTGCCGTCAAACTCATACCACTCGTCGACCTTGTTGAAATCATCCTTATCGCCGACAAGTTCGAGCCCTGAAACGTATGCGTTGTCGTGGCGTTTAAAAGCCTTTGCGTGCGCCGTACGGTAATCGGTATAAGCGTCCCAAATAGAATCCAACGGATTCCAATGATATGATAAATAAGTATCCCTAAGGTCAACGACTTTGACGTCGTACCCCCTTTCGTAAAGATACTTTGAGTGCATGGAATAAAGTTCGCCCTTGGGGTCGGTGATAACCATAGAACTTCCCGCATTAGTTGCGGCAAGAAGTTGAATCATCGGCGAAACGAAAGTCGTAGTTTTACCCGAACCGGTTGAACCGATTACCAAAGCGTGACAAGGAGAATTAAAGGCAACTTCCATTTCTTTGCCTTTTGAGTCGAGCCGTGCAAACACGGGAATTCCGTCCTTATCTACGTCGTTTAACTTGCTGTACTGATAAACCTTAAAAATCTTTTTCTTTTCTTCTTCGGTCATCCAGCGTGAATTTTCAAGGTTACTGTCCTTAACCTGTTTGAGTTTTCCGCTTGCGCCTATGCTCGTCCTTGAAAAAACCTGTATAAAATTTTTATTGATTACGAGAACGTAAACCAAGGAAAGCGCAGCAAACGTTACGGCTAAAATCATAAAGTAAAGCCACGACGCCATTATTTTATCGAATGCGCCGAACCAATCCACGACCGAAAAGTCGAAATTACAGTCAATCAAAGTAAAAATAAGATAACCGAAAAGTTCGGAAATCAAAGTAATTGCCGAAAAAACAAACAGAATTTCCTGTATCCTGCCCGACGCAAACTTATGCGACATTATTACGCAGGAAAAGAGCATAAACGTTACAAAGATGAACAGTTCCCACCTAAGATAACTTAAAAGAGTAAAACTTCCGTCTGCGTTATAAAACATTCCCTTTGCCGAAATGACGGGAATTGTAATTATATTGCTTAAAACAAACGCACTTATAAAGGCAATAAGAAGCACATAACGTTTTTTCATCGCTTATTCCCCCGTAATCGTCAGCGTGGCTTGTTTTCTTTGCACGTCAACTACGTATCCGTCGGAATCAATTACCGAAAAATACGCCGCAACCGTGTACGTTCCCGTCTCGGACACGCCCGTGTTGCCGACAACCTGATTATCGGCGTTTTTGTACACGTAAGTAACCATCACGCCGTCCGGTACGTTTTGAACTTCAATAGTATGCACCTGCCCATCAAACGAGACGCTTTCGTTTTCAAACGTCATATACTCGTACGCGTGTATGACCTTTTTCTTGTTTATCTGTGCATAAGTGAACGTTCCCGTTGACGGTTTAGGTGCGATATCGTTTACCGCAACCGGATCGTCGGGAGCATAGTAATAGGTAACTTCAAAGTTATACGTATATCCTTCGTCGTTGTCAAAACCGTCGCCATTCGCACCGAAAGTAAGATAAACGGGATTGGCAGTCGATGTCGGCTTGTACCATACTTTGATATCCTTGACAGGATAATAGTTATCACTGAATTTAAGCAGTCCCCTCACCATTTCGATAGTCTTTGTTTCGGGATCATAATAGAACTGTCCTGCTCCGATTTGCGTTCCGTCCGAAGACTCTCCTTCGTAGTGTTTGACGGTTATCGGTGCCGGAGTTATTTCGAGCGTAACGGTGTTTGAATAGGTCAGATCCAAACAATCCGCAGGATTTTCCGGCTCGTAATACGCCTGAACCCTATAAACGCCGACGTGGGTAGCCCAAGGCGTGCCTTCCGTTTTGTAAATACCCTCCGATTTACTCCAATAAGCCTTACCGATAGTATTACCGTTCTTTCTGTACTCGTATCTTACTTTTACGCCGTCGGGAACGTTCTGCGCGGTGACGGTATATTGGTCATCTTTATTTAAATAACTTTTGGTGTATGTATGCGTATATCCTTCAAAAGTTATCACGCCTCGCACCGCTATATTGTAAATGCGGAAGTTCGTAACAAGATCGTAAAACGGATTAACGTTTTCAAGGTCGATATCAAAATCGTAGGTGACTTTATATGCGCCGGGTTCTCTGCAATATTCAAAGGGTTCGCCGTCCTTCGTGATGGAGATATTACAGGTAACGCCGTAAGGAAGGAATGAGCCTTCCTCAAGACTCGGGTAATATGTAACGGGGTCGTCTGCGTTATAACTTACGCTTGTGTTGACGGGGAAATTCGCAATAATCGTCGCCTTGTTGACGGTGACAGACGCCTCTTTCACAAGGTCGACGGGATAGTAATTTCTTTCGTCAACGACAAAACGTGCGATAACGTCGTATTCGCCGGCATTAACGGCACCTTCCGTACTGGTAACACCCGATTTAGTATATTCA
>JAXFZW010000106.1:0-7968 GCA_034184645.1 Clostridia bacterium
GAAAAATCGAGACGTTCGGTTCGAGGATTACCCGTTCAGCGCAAGGAATAACGTCGTCCTACTCATTATCAGACGACTACGGTAATCCGGTTCAAATTCCGGATAATATCGTTTTAACGGTCGATTACAGCCCCTTTACATACGAACGTTTCTTTATTAGAATAAGCAATTCAAACGAAACCGTAGCAAATAATTTAACCGTTGATATTTACCCTACTTCTTACACGGATAGAGACGGTAAGCATTATCTTTTTTTCGATTATCAAACGATTCGCAACATGTTTACAAATACGTTTTTATGGACTGTCGAAGGCGATATTTTGATAACCTTACCGCAATTTGAAAGCAATTTCGTGAACTTTTACGAAGAAGAAAACAACGGCTCGAAAAGACTTGTCGTCGTTGTCAATCAGAATAAGGACGACGAACTAATCGGGCTTGAAATCACCGGTACGGCTTACATAACTCCCCCGGTTGATCTCGATATTACGGTTCAATATAAAGTATTAAACGAAGATTTAACGATTACCGACAGCACGTTTATTTTAGGAAATCGTTCTTCCGCAACGTTCGGACAGATTGCTGCGGAACTCATGAGCGAGCAAGGTTCTTGGGCGACGTATATTTACGGTTCGCTCAATCCTGCTGTCTTAAACGGGCTTGTATATTACAGCCCCGTAAACGTTCTTTACGGAGACAGCCTTATTGACTACAACGAAAGTACGGCGACGTTCGTCATGGTGTATGAGTATAGCACCGCCGTCGTTGTCATTTCAAATAACGTTGATTCTAATTTACAGGTTTTACCGCTTTCAAGTTCTGTTTCTACTTACACCCTTAAAGGATTAGGCGTATCCCTTCCGAACGGTTATCGTGTAAAATCATTCACTCACGATCGCTTTAACTTTTACAACGAGAATAAAACTAATCAATATTTATCCGAAATTTACAGGACGGATTCTAATGCCGCAAGCCCTTACAGGATTGAACTTACTCTTGCGAATGAATGGCCCGTTCTGATTAACTATTTGCAAAGATTCAAAGAAACACCTTTTGCGGAATTAAAAACGCAAAATTTAGAATTAAACCTTTCCGGCTATCTTGACGAAGACGGAAATATCGTTTTATCGTCGTCCGATATATGCACTATTCTCGGCCTTGATACCGACGTTATACAATTCCAAAAGCAAAGCGTTGATATTGCCGAAATTTTAGTTTCTCACAACGATAAAACAGACATTTTCACGTTCGACTGCATTTACTCCGTTCTGAACGTTAAGTGCATTCAAGCTAATGGTGAATGGGATTTTATAAACGTTGCTTTAACACCCTTTTCCGATTGGCTTGACTTTTTCGGCAAAGATTGGTCCGTTTTAGCACTTAACAATCCGGCGACGGGAAAATTCTTCGAACGCAGCACGGATATTCGCACAGAGAATTTATACGGATTTTTTAACCTTGTAAGCTTTAAAACTCAAGTTTCGGACTTTACCGAACTTTTCAAAGACTTTACTTCTTCCGGGTGCGTTTCAATGTTTTCGCAAAAGGAAGTTAAAGGTTCTGACTTTTACAAATTCAGTACAAAAACAAGTACGACAATGTCTATCATCGGCGCTATTGCCGGCGGCGTAATTGGTTTATGTATCGGACACCCGTTGCTCGGCGCTGGAATCGGCGCAGCAATCGGCGGTGGTGCAAACTTTGTCGCAAACTCCGTCAGCGAAGCGGTAAACGCAGATAACGGAACGTATTACTCGTACTTCTATTACGTGGACGGTACGTCGGAATATAACTACGTTGCGTTAAACGGTGCGGATCATTACGACGACACTTCCCACTCTGCCGGAAATTGGTTTCAACACGCCGGGGAAACGATTGCCGGGTGGTGGCACGCTTTTTGGAACTCGGCAAATATTTTCGTCGTAATTATTAAAATAATCCTTATTTCGGCGGTCGTGATTATCGTTGGCGGATTACTTTATAAACTCATCAAAAAATTTTGGTTAGATAAAAATAATTAAAGGAGAAAGTACATGCAATCTATTTACGATTTTTTCATTGACACCGGCAAGGCGTGGGGAATTTGGGACTTCTTTCAGAAGATCGGCCCTTGGGGAACGTTTTTCTTACTGCTTGCCGCAGAACTTATCATTATCGGTTTAGCGATCCTTTCGTTCAAGCTGATACTGAAAATCCCGAATGACGTTGCCAGGGCGATTATATTCATCGTTCTTTTTGCAATTTTTGCGTTCGGCGTGTTTATACTTGTCAATCTTGAAATTCAGACGCTAAACAAACTCGGCGGACTGATATAAAAAGGAGAAATTATGAAATCAGAAAAACGTGAAATCAAAAGAGAACGCAAAGAAAAAAAAGTCGAGCGTAAAATAACGCTCAAGGATATTTATGACGACGCCTGGCTCGCCGGGTGGAACGCATGCAGAGACACTTATGTCCGTGGAAGCGCTTCAGCTGCCGCAAACGGTGCAAAACGTGGTGTAAAAGACAAACGAAAAGTGAACGAAGCGAAAGCTAAAGCTTATAAGATTCAACAAAAACAATCCTTAAGAGGGTACAGCTATGACCTTGTGTAAAAAGCTTTTAACGGTAATTTTAACTGCATTTTCGGCACTTTGTATCTTTAGCGCTGTAGGATTCACTACGGCGCATGCGGAAGAACCGGAAACAATTACTTTTACAGCAGACTTTACGCAAATTACCGGCAGCGGCGAAAATCATTTTTTAATGCCCGGTGATACTAATCAACTTTACGCAACGTCTGGTCTTTCGTGTTTTAGTTCCGAGTTCGGTTTAATCCCCGGTGCATGGCCCGGCGAAGATAATACCGTCAATTTAAGGGACGGTCAAATCGTTCAACTTTTTGAAAGTCGTGATTCGTATTTCGGCTACGTCGTTTTTCAAATCGGCGCTCAATCCGGAAAAGTGCTTAAAGACATGAAAATCAATCTTAATGCGCTTTTTAACAGCCGTGATAATACCGACATGTATTGGGCGAATCGAATTGTTATTTGCGCATCGAACTATTTCGCAAATTTAACCGACTGTATCGTTAAATCGTATAATCACTTTGAATCAACCTACAATGCGGAATTTGCCGACATGGGCGACGTTAATATCGAAGTTGACGGTGCAGAAAAGGTTTATATCGGAGTTTATATTTTCCACGCTACCACGACCGACGCAGCCAGGGAAGACCTTGTAAACGCCGAAGGGGATTTTTACTTCCCGGCAATCGGCACGAAATTAAAAACGTTTACGGCAACTTATACCGAACGTGAAAAGAAACTCTCCGACAGATACGGCTTTACGGAAACTATCGTAAACAGGACCGTTCTTAATTCGTCTGATGAACTTTCGCAAATGTGGTCCTTTGCCGACGACTTTAATTCGGCAGAATACACCGCAATTCAGGCAGGCCCATTGGGGGTTAAATATTCATTCAAATTTAATGCTTCGAATAGTTTTTCTGCCGACAAATACTTTTCGATGATTTTCGGACCGTCAAACAAAAACAACGACGGCGCTGCTGTATGTTGGGACGGTATTGCAACCGTTCCTGGACAGTTCCGTTTAATATTCCTGGTTCAAGCGTCTAACGAAGGCGTATGCCCTATTTATGCTTGGCCGTGCTATCCTTCTAACGGCGAACCTATTATAAAGCCTTCTGAATGGAAAGATTGGGCTATGGTAGGTAGTTGCCGCTATGGAGAAAGTTTTGATTTCGATATTTCAATAGCATTTAACGGCGAAAATTACGATTTAACTATTGGGAATGTAAACCTTGACAAATCCTTTGACGAGCAAGCAAACGCTTATTTTAACACCTACGTCGGCAGCCTTTTTAAGAACTCCGAAAGCAAAACGAATATTGCGTTTAACTACTATTCCGGCAGCGGTCCTTTGCCCGGGGAACTCGTTTTCAAATCGTATAGCGCTATATCTGATGACGAAGTTGCCGTTTCAGAAGAAAGTTCCAAAGATGATCAACTTATTGCATGGACGATTTTAGGCACTTCAGCATTCGCAGGAATTGTCGTTTTAACTCTTGCAATCACTTTAATCGTAAAAACACTTAAAAGCGATTTAGCGGCCTTCTGGAAGGTTTTATTTACCTTGATTATTGTTGCTGTCGTCGCCGGACTTGTTGTTTTCGGATTACCGTTTATTTGTAAGTCCATTACGGAGTTAGGCGGTCTTGTGATTTAAAATGAAACGAATAGGAAGTTTTATTCTTGCCATAGTTTTTCTCGTAGTTTCGGGCGGTTTAACCGCCTTAAACTACGGGATAACGAGTCAGATTCCGAACGGTATCGCCGGGGCGCTTACGTTAATCGTGTTTATACCGCTGATGATTATTTTCTTACTAATAAACGCAGCGTCTATATTCACCGGCACGACTTATTCAATCCGAGCGATCAAGTCAGATAGTAAGCCGATAATGATCATCTCAATCGTAATGCTCGTTTTATTTGTGGCATTACTCGGTTTAAACGCATATTTCGGCTATGCCGTATTTGCTAACGCATAAACAATGAAAGCAGTTTTAATAAGCATACAGCCAAAATGGGTTAAAAAATAGCAAGTGGCGAAAAAACGATAGAAGTTCGCAAGACCGCGCCGAAGATAGAAACGCCGTTCAAGTGCTATATCTACGAAACAAAGTCAAAACAAAAAGTCGGAACGGGTATGTATTTTTATGGCATAGAACTGAAAGGCGAAAAACAGGGCGAAGGCAAAGTAATCGGCGAGTTTATTTGCGATGAGATAATAACGATTAAGCCCCTTACTAAACACTATTCGTTCGGATACTTTTCGTGTCTTTACGATTACGATATAGACGATGACAGGATTGTGAAAACTTGTTTAACACAAGAAGATTTGAAAGATTACGGCAAAGGCAAGCCCCTTTACGGCTTACATATAAGCAACCTTAAAATCTACGACAAGCCGAAAGAACTTTTTGATTTTAACAGTTATAGTAAATATCAAATTTGTAAAGAACGAAATTGTTTTAGTGGTGATTGTTGGACTTGTCCAAATAATGCGATTATGGTTCGTCCGCCGCAGTCGTGGTGCTATGTAGAAGAATCAGAAAGTAATTTGCAATCAGTTTAAGAAGGAGAAAAAATGACTGTTATTGAATATCTGAAGCGATACGATAAAGAACCTTACTACGACGCACTTGCTGACGTTGAAGCTGAAAAACGTGCAATAGACGAGCAAACAAGTAAAGAAATTGAAGAATACGAAAAAAACATTAAAAAAGGAGAATGAATAAATGAAAAAATCAAATTTAAAGGCCGTGAGCCAGAAAAAAACAAAGCCGTCGGTAAAATCCCCGACAAAAAAAGCAGAAAAAACAGTACAAAAGACTGTTTCAAAAAAGAGTTCAGCAAAGAGTACCGCTCAAAAAAGAACGCAAAAATTCTATACGGTAAGCGTTAATGTTTGTAAGGCTGATACAATTCAAACCTATACTGAAATTCAAAACGGAAATTTAAGACCTTTTGCAAGCATAAATGATGTAAAAGTATATTCATCAAAAGCCGCAGCAAAAAAACAAGCAAAAATCATAGAAAATGCCCTTCCAACACGCAAGGGAGTAAAAATCACATCTTTTATATCGGAGTATTAAAACATGCCAAAAAGAAAACAAAAAAATAACACAGACAAACCGAAATCCAAACAGACAAAAAACTCGTCGAGAAATTCTACTAATAAAAATCAAGTTTTTACCTTTTCCGGGCATAACATTTTGGAGCGCACCGTCGGGCGAAAAAAGGTGTACGACGTATATCAGAACGGCAATCTAATAGACACGGCTGATTCTTTGTATGGCGCCGAACACATTGCCGACGCAAGATATAGCCATCAAAAAAAAGAAGAAAATAATGCAAAGAATCAAACACCGGTAAGTGAAAAAAACAAATTTCCTGATAAATTTCCTTTTTGGGGACGATTAAAAATTGAAAAAAACCGCCCTACTCTCGTAATCGACGAAGATATAGTAATTGATAAAAAGAGTCAGAAAGAAGTTGAAGGATTTGTACATAGAGAAGTTTTACACAAGCAAGTAAAAGGACAAAAAGGCATTATGCCAAATCCAGATAAAACCGATCCAAATCCTATGTATCTGCAAAAACCACGAAAACTTCCAAAACGTTTAATAAAACCTTTAGATATTGAATTTGATATGCCTAAAGAGCTAAAAGAAATGTACGAAAAAAACAATAACAAAAATAAATAAAAAAAAAAGAAATACAACTCGGTCCTTTCGACCATGCCTTGTTCAACCAAGGTCGGAGTATTTCTTTAATAAAAGAATATCACTTAAATACTGAAAAGTCAACTAAAATGCAAAAAAACATAGAAATTTTTCAAGATTATATAACGGAAACGTCAGAACCGGAAGAAAAGCCGATCGACTGCAATACCTGTAAACGGTTTTTCGACTATTCTGAAGGCTTTTGCCCCGGCGAAAGTGATTTATACTACTGCCGCCGTTACAAAGCGAAGGATAAACAATGTTTGCAATAATCGACGGAGATCGAGGCGCTGGCAAAACCGGACTTCTCATCGCTTTAGCAAACGAAGCAGCATTTAATTTTGAAAGGAACAGTTTAATGCGTGCGGAAATACGCTCACGCAATAAAAAAGGATTTAACTTAACCGTTCCTTTGCATGCTGTCGCAGTTTCACCAAATTTGGCGGAAGCACGCTTTCAAAAAGCATTTGCGTACACAAGAAAACCGAGGATTATAGATCCTCTACGTCTTGGCAATCAAATGCTTGCACCGGAAGGATTAAAATGTCATTATACACTCCCCTATGAAACTATCATTATAGACGAAGCACAGGCTTACTTTTATGCAAAAAGTAAAGGTTTGGATAAGTATCAGCTTGATTATTTTGATAGATCTCGTCACAACGACCTTGATATTTATATGGCAACAACGTCAGCAATGCGAATCCATAAAGATTTGAGACGTTTAGCAACATTTTGGCACATCAAAGACCGCAAAGTTATATATAAACGAGACGGCAGCGCAGAAACTCGCTGGGAATATGACGAATATGGGCCTTCCGAGACAAGCGTTGAAGACTACAACGCAGGCAATATTGAATTCAAAAAGAAGGTATTTACAGTACCATACGATATATTTACCTTATACAATGCAAAAGCAAATCGTCCAATGTTCATTTTAGGGCATGAAGACGAGGACTTCGACTTGAATTATCCGGAAGACGTTGATCTTCAAACACCAGAAGATTACAAGCGTTACGGAGCAAATTTTATAAACAACCGAGGCGAATGAAATGTTTAAAAATAAATTTGATTACCTTTTTATTAAAAATAAAGTATTGAATAATGCGCTTGAACAAGCAAAATATTCAATTTCTCTGCTATATACCGAAGAAGGTATTGTACAAGGCCAAGAACAAGCAGCTATTAGTAAAGCTTTGTCAAAGCAGATTGCCTGGGATTTAAGTAAAGGCGTGAAACAAGGAATTAAATTTGTTAAGGCGCAAAGGAAAAGGTTTCTAAAAGCCGGACTAATCGATCCGGAATTAGAAAAGATTAAATTTTTGTGTGACATAGGCGTATTAAACTCACCACCGTTCCAGGAAGATACGTCTTCCGAATCGGCTGAAAATTTGCCCACAGAAACCGAAACTTCGGCAACAGATGACCAAACGACGGAGCAACAAGAATCGAGCCCGGACAAGCCTGAAAACGAGCAAAATACGGATGAAACAACGACAGCTTAACAACTACCGAAGGAGCCAAAACGAGGCCGCAAGAAGGCGCAAAAGCCGTCAGAATCGAGCGAACAGGGGGCGGGTACTGCTTTATCAGCCCAAAACTGACAAAGCAACTGCGAAAATCGAAAAAAAGTGAAACGGTAAGGGCGAGCACGGGTGCAGCCGTTGGCGTAGCCTCGGTGC
>JAXFZW010000107.1:0-3659 GCA_034184645.1 Clostridia bacterium
CGCGTATGCTCGTGCACGTCGTTGACGTTTCCGGCTCGGAAGGACGCGATCCGTACGAAGATTACGTTAAAATTAATACCGAACTTAAAAAGTACGATAAGTCGCTCGCAAAAGTAAAGCAGGTTATCGTCGCCAACAAAACCGATTACTACGGCGCGGAAGAAAAGTTAAAGGAATTTAAGGCTAAACTCGGCAGAAAAAAGGTTATAGCCGTTTCCGCCGTAACGGGCTCGGGGATAGAAGAACTTAAAAAAGCCATTTACGACGTTCTGGTAACGTTGCCCGCTCTTCAGCCGATGGAATTCGAAGAGTTTAATTACGTTAAACCCGAGCGCCTGACTTACGAGATATTGAAAGAAGGCGAAACCTTCGTTATAGTCGGCTCGCTCGTAGACGTGTTAAAACGCAACGTAGTTATGGACGATATGCACTCCCTTGCATACCTTCACAAGGTGTTAAAGGACAGGGGGATAATTGCCGAACTTCGCAAAATGGGCGCAACGGAAAAATCCACCGTTATAATCGGCGGTGAAGAATTTGAATTTATCGATTAGTTAAAGGAGAAAATTATGTTAACGAGTAAGCACCGCGCGGCACTCCGTTCGCTCGCGCAAAAAATAGAACCCATAACTCAGGTCGGAAAGCAGGGCATAACCGAAAGTTTTTTAGACGGCTTGAATAGCGCGATAGAAAAGCGCGAACTTATTAAAATCACCGTTTTAGAAAATTCGGGCGAAGAAGTAAAGCAAGCGGGCGAAGAAATCGCAAGAAGACTGCCTGCGGAATTCGTTTGCGCAACGGGCAAGAAACTCGTGTTTTACCGCCGTTCGTCAAACGAAAAAATCAACCATATAGAGTTTTAAAAGTATTCAGTTGTTTACAAATTGCAAACAACTGAAATTAATTGTAAAAGAAAGATAATAAAACGCAGTTCGTGTAACAATGAACTGCGTTTTTATAATAAATCGATTAGTGCTTTTTGTTTATCGGGCGGTAGTTTTCTAAAGTTATCTAAAAGAAGTTTTTCCGTATCACTTAAAATCTCTGTTGTTTCATTTTCCAAGAAAAATTGTGAGAGAGTTATATTAAATGCATTACAAATTGCCTGTAACGTTTCAATTTTCGGCGGTGATTTTCTTGCTTTAATAGACGCAATAGTGGACTGCGTCAGCATTGACTGTTGTGCAAGTTCATAATCTGTCCAGCCACGTTCATTTTTTAATTTTTCAATTTTTGCAATAATATCCATACATAATCCCTTTTCTTAAATTATACAACGCAATCGCGATAAATATATTACGCAATTAAGTTGACAAGTTTACGCAAATGCGATATAATTAAAGCGCAATTACGAAAAAAGGGAGAAAAACGATGAAATTAGTAAAGAATTATTTTATGATTAGCGTGTCCGTTTTAATTATTGTCTTATCTTTATTTATGGTTAACGGAAATTACAAAAAAGCATATGCGGCGCATGCGGATTATTTTACACAATCAACGACAAGATTAAACAAATATGAGGTGCTTATAAATATTGTTACAAAAAAAGAAATGAATAATTTTGTGGCAAGCATCAGTTATCTCACGGACAATGACAGCGTTATTGCAAGCGATGTACAAAGCGGTGGGCATTTAAATGCAAATCAAAGGTATCAATTTGTTTTTAATCTGAAAGAAGTAATGTCTGAAAGTGATTGTAACAAGTGTACAAAATATAGTTATAATTTTTCGTACAACGAACAAAAAAACAGGGTAATTAACGGCGCGGATGCCGGTATTTCGCTTAGTGGTTCAACGACAAATAATAAAAGTGCGGTTGAAAATTTTTTACAGAATACATTTGGAGACAATTATTTAGTTATCGTATTAGCAATAGCGGGTGGGGCGATAGTTCTTATGTTTATTCTCATGTCCGTTAAAAAATCAAAACGTAAATAATTTTACGCTTTTGATTCGCCGAAGAGTTTAAGAAAGAGCGCGAAAATCAAAAACCCCGCGCCGAAAGCAAGGTAGTATCCCTTTATTGGCGCGATAAAACTTAATAACGAAAAAAGAAGACCGAAAGCCAAATAGTTTTTGGCTCTTTTTTTATCTAAAAGCAGGCGAAAGTTAAAGGCGGGTTTCTCTGCACTTTTTATCACGGGATTTTCTTTTGGCAGTAGCCCGTGTTTTTCTAACAGTTCGAAGGCGCGCTTGCCGTCAGATAAAATCATTTTTCCGCCGAAACGCTCGGCAAAAAGGGAAACTTCTTCGGAAAAGTTTTCGGCAAAAATTTCCGCTTTTTGGGATTTTTGAATTTTATTAAAGCACTTTACGATATCGGTTTTGGTAACGCCGTCAAACCCGAACTTAAAAAACGCGGTGGTCTTTTTTTCGGCTATAAACAGTCCGCCACGCCTTTTTTCCACCTCATAGCCCTCTAACCGAAAGGCCTTTTCAAACAAGTCCAAAAGATTTTTTTCTTCTGCAAGATTAAGAGTTGTCATAACGGCGTTAAAGCGTTTTTCCTGTTTTAGTGAAGAAAATTTTTTATTTTGTTTTTTTAAGGATAATTTTACGGTTAAAAGGGTAAACATTACACCGAGCGACAGCGCGACGACGATAGACGCGGGGCGGGGTATAAAAAAGTTTACGGGGATAAAAAACAGAAAGAACCCCGCGACAAGATAAAAGGCTGTATCGAGAACTAAGGGTAAATAATTTTTCATAGCGAGAGAATTATAGCCAACAAGCACGCAAAATATACGCATAATTAGATTAAACCGTTGATTTTTAGATAAATTTATGCGATAATAAAGTTGTGAAAAAAATCGCTATATTCGGCGGGACGTTTAACCCCGTACACGTTGAACACGTAAACACCGCCCTTGCCGCAATTACAGAACTCGGGCTTGACAAAATAATAATCGTTCCCACCTTTTTGCCACCGCATAAAAACGTTGCGCCGGCGGACGGTGCGGACAGAATAAATATGCTTAAAATCGCCTTTCGTGGCGTAACGCAAGCGGAAATTTCCGATTACGAAATTAAAAACGGGGGCAAAAGTTATTCCTATTTAACCGCGGAGCATTTTAGGGCGCAGTACCCTGACGCAGAACTTTATATGCTTATCGGCGGGGATATGCTTTTAGACTTTAAGACGTGGAAAAACCCCGACAGAATACTTTCCGCCGTGCGCCTTGCGGTCGTTCGGCGCGAAGATTACTCGGCGGACTTTACCGCAGAGCACGAATACTTTAAAAAGACTTTCGGTAAGGGCTTTACCGTACTTAACTACGTGGGGAAGACGGTTTCTTCTACCGAGATAAGAACCTACCTTGCATTTAACCTAAAACCGGACGGGCTTTTTGACGGGGTTTACGACTATATAGTAAAAAACGGCGTTTACCCGCCCGATAAGTACCAGCAATATATATTAAAGGCGTTGCCCGAAAAGCGGGTTATTCATACGGCGAACGTGGTGGTTACCGCGATGAAAAAAGCCAAGGAATTAAACCTTGACTACGAAAAGGTGCGTATTTCCGCCACGCTTCACGATTGCGCAAAGTACGATAACCCCGATAGGTACGGTGATTTTACTTTGCCTGCGGACGTACCGCCACCCGTAGTTCACGCGTTTCTCGGTGCGTTCGTTGCCGAAAAGGTGCTGGGCGTTACCG
>JAXFZW010000108.1:0-11804 GCA_034184645.1 Clostridia bacterium
TCCTTGTGGGGTTAATATTTCAGTAGTTCGGCTACACGTAAAAGACGTATAGCCGACTACCAAAATCACCAAGATAAGAAGAACAACCGCTATTATTCTCTTTATCTTCTTCATTACGTTACCTCTCTCGTTCCTTTCGTTTTTTTATGCTCTTTATTATTGCCGCAATAAACCTAAACGGTAAAAGAATAACCCAAACTATGCCTTTTAAAATAAGGGGCAGAACACCCGTTGCCGCAAGAAGTATTAAGAGCAATATTAAAAGCAGATACATAAGCAGCGTTTTCCACCAACTCGTTTCCTTTTTCGGCAAAGTTATATCGTTGTAAATGTCGATAGGGCTGTTTACCACCGGTATTACCGTATATACGCCGTCCTTGTTAAAGGTAAGTTGAATAATATCGAAATTAAGGAACACGCTTTCGGAAACCACGTAAGTAGATTCGCCGTAGTCCGCGCTGTCAAATAATCCGTTCTTATCCAAATTCTTACCCGTTTGACAGTTATAACACATTACAGGCAGACACATATAATCCGTCTGGGCAAACCGAAACAACACTACCGTTTCGTTATTATTCTTTGCGTTATTATAAAAACTCTTAAAGGCATTAAGTTCGCTTTCGCTTCCGTTAATAAGCAACGTTCTCGCTAAATTTTCTTTTGCCATATCGCTATCCGTCACTATCCGTATAGGCGAAATGCCTTTATAACTTTCGTCGAGTTCTCTTGGGGCAAGCCCGAATAAACCCGCAAAAAACTGTTTCCACGCAGAATTAGTGTCCGAGTAGTTCAACATATCGAAAGTATCGCCCGCGTCAAAGTCCACAAGTTTATGATGAACGTTTCCGACGTATGGTACAGCAGTACGTTCTGGGGATAAACCGCTTTCAAATAAATCGGCACTTATGTTTTTCCCCGGAACGGATATCCGTCCGTTCTTATACGTTTTCGTATAACTTTCCACATAACTTTTAAGCCTTGCGGACGATAAGACATATTCCGAAATATCCTTGCCTTCGGTCGAAAACAAATAGTTAATTTCGTTACACCTTGTATTTACCGCGTCGGTATAATTACAGTTATACGCCCAATCGTATTTGTCATAATGACCGTTGCTGCCTACCATTTCCTGATACCCTGTATATATCTGTATCGGTATATTCGTATTATCGTTTACGTTCACGCCGATATAAGGGTATAGTAAGTCGTAAACTGCGCTATTAGACGTTATTACGATAGGTGTTGTCTGATATTCATACCATTCTGCCTTTATTTTCTGCAAAGCCCCATAGGTCTCAAAAAACCTGTTAGGTACAGAAAAATATACGCTCGTTAGATCGTGCTTATGGTTTCTCGCATACTCGCCCGTCCTGTAATATGTAGAGTGAGTTTGCAGCGTTATGGTTTCCAACTCTTTGACGTCGCAGTTTAGCGTACTTTCGGCATCTTCGTCCGAGCCGTAGCCTTTTGCATAACCCGTAAACCTGAAACTACCCGCAACATTATATTCCGTAGCGAGATTTTTGCCGTAGGTTAATAATTCTATGCCCGAAACGTCGTATCGCCGCTCGTTGCTGTTTACCCTGTCAAAAAAAGTCGTTCCGTTTATCTCTCTGTCTATAACCTTAAACTTATAGAAAAGGTTTTTGTAATTACTTTCTTCCGCTTTGCTTAAATACTTTAACCCAAACTTTTCGTAGTCCGTGGGGTTTCCGTTTTCGTCGTAACTCACCGCCATTTGTATAAAGTTAGCGTCGCCCGTATCCAAATTAAGACCTTTCGGATTGTATATGTAAACGTAAAGCCCGTAATTATCTCGCATATTAGCCCTGAACGAATAACAGTATTCAACAAAGTTAATTATCTGTATATCCTTACTTTCGGTAAACGGATATTTAAGAATATTAAAACTTTCGGAACTTCGCAAATCGTCAAGAACGTTGGTGTTATCAAACGCATTTACGCTGTCCGCCTTTGCCGTTACGGGAATATTTACCGCCGATAATAGAGAAAGCAAAATAAGGAAAAATATTATGATTTTTTTATATAAAATTTTCGTCATAATTTTACTTCCTCCTTGTCAAGCGATATGCCCGTTATAGTATGCTTAATGGTAAACAATACCGTTACGGACGATTCGCCGTTATACGAATACACAGTCAGCGTAAACATATCGTCAAACTCTTTATTTGCACAGTCGCTTATCGTTTTATTAGGATATACCGCTTGTAAAATATCGTTTATATATCCTTTCGGCTTTAAGATAAAATAATCTTTGCCGGAAATAATATCAAACCCTGCGGTATAATTTTCACCCGTTCCGAAAGAATAGGTTTTACCATCAACAGTAAAATCAAAATTCTTTTCTTTATCGTAATTTGACGTTACTTTTACGGAATAATGTTTATCCGTATTATCCGGTGCGCCGAAAGTATATTTAACCTTAACGGTAAGCCCAGATTTTGGGCTTACCGTATAACCATTAGCGGAAGATATTACTTCCTTATCGTTTATCGTTACGTAAAAAGTCTTTAATTCTTCGTTGAAACCGTTGGTAAATTTATACAAAAACGAACCGCCTAATACTATTACCGCTATCACTAAAAGAGCGGTCAGAAAGGAAAATATATTTCCCGAAGATCTCTTTGTCATAATTCACCTCCGAAATGTTTTTAGTTTACTTTTGCAGTCGTATTATTCAAGTACACATTCTCTACGCTAACGCGAAAAAAAAAGGGGATTGTCACGGACGCACCGCTCAATTTATCTCTTACCGTGGCGGTAAAGTAAACTGATTCCAGCCTTTCAAAGTTTTCCAATGCTCTCGCATCGTAATCTTTTTCAAAGGTTTCCCAATTAAATGTTCCATTATCGTAAAAATTGTCGAGAACGTAATAGTTTATATGATATTCGTCCCACTCAACGCCGCCGTTATTGTATTTATACGTGTACTGCGACTGATTATCTTCGACGTAATACTTACCCATAGTTATGGTTAAAGTATTACCGTTCATTGACGCCGTAGCGTATTTGTTTATACGGCTTGCTATACTTTGCAGCGTAACGTTTCGCCAAGTTGAATAACTGTTTTCGTCCGTCATTACGTCTCCAAAATACAATTCGCCATTCCCGCCTAATATCACTTCAAGGTCGAGCGCGCCTACAACACCCCAAGAATTCGATGCGCCTATATTGAACGTATAGGACGTATCTTTATTCATAGCGTAATACTGCCCGCGTTTAGCCGTAGAAGTTAAGGATGCGGTAGAGCCGGTTACGTTAAGACTTTCCGCAAGACCTATGAACGAGACCGTACAGGTCGCCGTAAATCCGCCTTCTTCCGTAGTAACGGTAATAAGTATTTTATTGTTTAAGAAAGCCTTTTTACAGGTTGCGTTAAATCTATGGCAATTACTCGAATCTGCCGAACCTACTAAATACTCTGAAACAGGCGTACTTTTAAGCGGAGCGTCGTCAGCCCAGCGTATATTCCAACTTACGTTCTGGTTTTCGGCATTTTCAGGGTAAACCGTTGCTACCAAAGTGACGTGAACGCCGTCGGCACCGCTTCTTTGTGCTTCAAAAAGAGACGCAGAAGTAAACGCCATTGTCTTTGCAAATGCTACAGTTTGTCCGTTCTCAATAATGGTGTCGTAATGCTCGTAATGAGTATCCGAATTATTTGCGGTTTTTCTATCCGAACAGGCGAATAAAGTTCCACAAAGAATAGCCGAAATTAGCAAGACGGAAACTACAAGAATTAACCACTTATATTTTTTTAATGATTTTTCCATAATCTCGTCTCCTTACCAACGGTAATAATCGTCTTTTTTCTTTTTAAAGATAGAAACAGCACCGCAAATAACAGCGATAAGAATTATTGCGCCAGCCGTAATGCCTATTATTTGCATAAAGGTTAAGCCTGTTTTTTCTTCAATGCTTTTTAACTGCGTGTTTTCTGCGGTAAGGGTGTCAATTTGCGCCTGCAATTCAGCAACTTCCGCATCGTGAGACGCTTTGGTTACGAATTTAGTCGTATCTATCGTGCCGTCTTCGTTTATGGTTGCCGTTAACTCGTCGATCCTTGCTTGCATTTTACTTTTAAGCGTTAAGTATTCTTCGTTAGTCCTATACTGCGAAAGGTCTATTTCGCCGTCCTGTGTTAAAGTCGCATACGACGCTAACTTTTTAGCAAAATAGGTGTAGTTTTCCGTAGTCTTATCCTGCACATAAAATACAAAGTAGAACTGTAACCCCACGTTCTGGTCTTTAATATTTGCTATTCCAAAACGCACAAGCGTTCCGCCTGTCACGTCGTAATGACCATTGCCTTGAACGTTGAGATACTGTTTTTCCTGTTCGGTAAATTCTCTAACGTAATCGTCCTCGTGTATAAAATTCTCGTAATACGCTTGCGGGAAAATGATAACGCCGTAATTATAATTGTCGGGGGAATAATACCCGTCGTTTATAAAATAGTTAGCAAACAACGCTCTGCCTACCGTTTCGTTTTCGCATTTATTAAAACCGGCAAACCACGTGTTATTAAGAGTTTCCTGCGCGGTAGAAACGAAAACGATTTCTTCGTCCGTCACTTCGTCCGCTTTTGCTGTTTTTACTGATTGCATACCGAACATAAGCCCTAAAAACGTTATGCTCGCTAAAAGAACAGATAAAATGGTAATAAACCACTTCTTTTTTAATAATTCGTTATTAGTCATAATTCACCTCCAAAAATCAATATGCGTGCGTACTGGTCGCTGTAATATCCGCATATAAAACTATATCGCCAACAGTACCTGCGGGAATAACGCCGTTAAAGGGAATTGTCTTGGCACTGTCTAAATACCAACCATTAAACTTATAACTTGCGCTTCCATAGCCACTACCCGAATGATAATCTCCGCCGGGGCCGCTACAATAAAAATTAGTTTTAAGATTGCTAATTATTACGCTCTCGCCAGAAGTATAGGTTTCAGGGTAAAAACCACCGTCTTGTTTACTTAAACCGTATTCTGAACCTATTTCGAACAAAGTTTTACCATTATTAGAACCTGCTTTCATATAGGTAATGTTATAAGTTTCCATATCCTCGCTAAAAACAAGTTCCGTAGTGCCTACGGCTACATTTTGAACCCTTAACTGATTTTGTATCGCCGTCGTATTGATGGTAAACGTATAGGTCGCTATAACAATCCCGTTAGTATCCGTAAAATTAAAAATTACGGCATTACTTTTATTGCTGTTAATTGCCGAAATAACGGAATTTGTTTCGTCCGGTGTTAAACCATCGGTAAAGCCTTTACTTAAAAGGTCAAGACTGAACCCTGTTGCGGTTTTAGTGATAAGCGGTAATTTCGCACTATCCGCTTTAACAGCGTTTAATGCATTAGTAAATGCGTCTTTATACGAAACAGTAAGAACGGGCGCGCCTATATCGTCGTCATTTATCGCAACGGTATAAACGTCTGATTTAAGATAGGCATAATCTACAATAAGCGGGTTTTCGTTATCGAAGTCCGCAAATACCGTGCCTCTCTTTGTAGAGTTGTTTACCGTAGGTTCTTTGCCTTCCTGCGATACGGATATTTCCATACCCGTCAGTTGCTGTTTGTAGTCTATAAGACAAGATGCATTTGCCTCGGGATTATCCCTTGACGTAACCGTAAGCCTTATTTGTTCGCCAAACGCCTGATGACAAGTAACCGTAGCCACAAGTGCGCCATCTTCTTTTGGTGTAACCGTTACATAATCGGAAAGTGTTTTATCGGTTGCCCACTCGGAATTGCTATTTACGAATTCAAGCGTCCAATCCACCGTTTTGTCCTTTGCTTTCGCAGGGGAGATTTCAGCAGAAATTATTGCTTCTATCGTATCGGGTTTATCACCAACACCGAGAGGTGCTGAAAAAGACCTTGCAGCAAATAACATATTGCTGGGCATAGAGTGGATTTCTCCGTCATTTAACACTTCGCCTTCCTCGTTGGTTACTGTATCTACCTGCGCGGTGTTATTGACAGCGGGTTTTCTGAAAAACGCCATATATGCGCCACCGCATAACCCGATAACAACGATTACCGCCAAAATAGATAACAAAATGCTTAATTTATTACTTTTTGTGTTATACATAAAAAATTCTCCTTATAATTTTTTTTATATAAAAACACGGCTCGAATTAGGCTTTTATACCTAAAACAAGCCGTGTAAACTTGGGGTTAGTTAGTCAAGCAACATAGATATTAAAGTCTTGTCCGAAGAGCGTGCAGGTTTTATGGTACATTCGTAAACCTTGCCGTTTTAATCCACGGACTTAACACCGTAAGTATTGCCCTTGATTACTTTGCCGCCGTCGTCTTTATTTTCAAACGGCTTAACCGTAAGTTCCGCACTCATAGCGTTTCCGAATACTATATCTAACACGACGTACCCGCCTTTGTCCGGAGGGACTACGCCCGCTCTAACGTCCTTACCTCTGACGTTGCCTTTAATGAAATACGAAAAGTATTCCTTGTCGCTACCTTTCATTTTGAAAGTTTCTCTTTCCACTACAATTTGTTTCTTTGCCATTTTTCTTTACCTCCCGTTTTTTATTTGGCTTTACCTTTTTGTTTGGAAATTTTCCTTGCTTCTTCCTTGCTCTTACCAGCCTTTATCGCCTCGTGGTATTTATACGAACCCGCGTGGTCGGACTGACAGAGAAGATAACCGGATCTTAAACCCTGATTATACGGATCAAGTTCCTTGCCTTCGTCCTTACCTCTCATGTGGACTTTGGATTTACGTTCTTCGGCGTAACCTTTCGCACGCTTACTGGGCGTCATCCATTTTCTCTCGTTGTTGTTATATTTAGGCATATCCTAAACTCCTTATATTTTTATTTACCCGTATAGCCGATAGCGCAGCCTTTTTTGTTGCCCGTGTTGCCGTTAGCAAAGCGAAAAATTGAAATATTAAATTGTAATTTTTGCAATCTTTCACAAGGACTTATATAAAACACTACGTTTCCTGCGACTTGTCTTTCGGAAGGTGGCCACCTTTATCTGAATTCAGTCCGCAAGAGAAATAGTCGGTTTATGTTGCCTTGCTCTTGATTACGAGTTAAGTATAAAACACTTTTTTGCCCAAGTGTGAGAGCCTCTCCGTGTACTTTATGACACCTATAGAGCCCCAAATAGTGAACATAGGGTAAACTCAAAGTGTAATACTCTCTGTTTTAATCAACGTAGATACGAGTAAACATAGCAGATTTAATTCGTTTGCCGTTGATAGGGTGTCTGTCCGCAAACCACGTTTCGTACATAAAATCCCGCTTACGATCTCTTGCAAAATAAATGTCATCACTTATTAACAAGGTCGCTGCCGACTCGCCTTCGCGAAGACTGACTTTCTGTTTAACGATATAGTTTTTAGTTCTATAAACGTTAGATGCGTTTTGACAGAAATACGGTTCCTTAATAATCATGCGTCCTTTACCTCCTTGTTGATTTCCGCTAATATGAAGTCATACATTTTCTTACATAACTTTTTTATGTATTCAACGCAAAACCCCCAATCGTCCGCAACCACTACTTGCGAGTTGTTGTTTACGATAAAAGCCAAATATAAATCAAATAATCTCGGCGGAGCATTCTTTATAATGTTTGTATAAAATTCCGCCTTTTTAATTACCGAAGATTCCGCAAGCGTTTTTGAAGCATTATCAAACTCTTTTTGACGAGAATAGTAATATCTAATATCTTTCAAATCGTTTCTGATTTCTTCTATCGTTTTCATTGCTTTGCCCTCGGATTTTTACTAAAAGATTTTAAGATTGACGTAAGAACGGCGGCATCTTCTTCGGCACAGTTCGCTATCACTTTTTTTAGAGTGTCTTGCTGTTCGGTATTTAAATAATGTTTATGTAAGTCATACCAATCTTCCATATACACGCCACCGCCCGTACCTTTTTTCGTAGAAACAGGGTAAGAGAGTGAAAGTATAATCAAATCGTTTTTGATGGTGTTTCTGGACACGCCGAATTTATACGATAAATTATCTATCGTATCAAAACGCTGAACGTTAAGATATTCGATTATATCTTTACGACGTTCCAAAGCACTTTGCACTCTCAAAAACCTCCTTTTTTTCTTCGATGGCTACACTTTATCAACCTAATAGCCAACCTAATTGGCCATTAGAAAAAATAATTTAAAAATTTTTAATTTTTTTACGAAAATAAAAAAAGCCCGACAACCAGACTTCGTTTCCGAAATCTAATTGTCGAGCCTCTCGCTTTCGCGGTTCAACTTGATAATTTCTACGAATAGACAGATCTTGGATTTACAAAAACCCGATGCTTTTTCAATCGACAGACCAAAACCGTTGGTATTCGGTATTAAATTGTTTTTTTAACTAAACATTATATAATAGTCGCCGCTATTTATGGCTTTCAAACGAAATTGCCTCAATTACGATAAGCCTTCGGCTTTTCCGTTTTAATTTATATTTTGTATAACAAACACGGCAAGAAATATTTACAATACCGTCTTTATTACAAATGCCGGAAAGTTTTTTGCCACAGTTCGGGCAAAAGAATTCCGAAATAGTCCAATGCACCAATTCAATGTCAACCTCCCGTAAAAATGAAATAAGATATAATTAAAACACAAACAAATGTTCGTGTTTTAATTATACTCTTTTTGTGAAAGCGTAGTCAATAATAATTAAAAAATAAAGTTGATTATTTTTTGTCGAAATATGTCATAAAACCATTGACAAAGAAAAATATTGTAGATAAAAAACGAAAATATTTTTGTCTTTCTCTTTTGGGGGAATTACGTATCAGAAAACTTGCCGTCCGTCAAGTAAAGGGCAAAGACTAAAACACAATTATTTTAATCAAAAGAATATATCGAAAGAGAAATAAAAGAAGTTCTCACGATATATTCTTTTTCTTTTCCTTGACTTCCGTCGGCGTTTTCTGATTTTCGTTTGTTGTCGAAAGACAAAAATAAAAAACAATGGAGAAAAATATGCTTTTGTTTACTTGTATTCCACCATAAGTACACCTTTTAGGAACATAAACGGGACTATTTGTGCCCGCAGAGGCTCTCACACTTATTTGTTTTTTTATGTAAGAATATATGCGTAAAAGGCAGTTGCAACGCTTAATTATCAACAAGGAGGTCTATTTATGAACGATAATCAAGAAATGTTTGCGAACTATCCCGACGTTTTGACTTTGGAAAACCTTATGGAAATGCTCCAGATCGGTAAAGTCTTTGCATATAAACTCGTAAAAGACAAAAAAGTTAAAGCAATTAAGATTGGACGCGAATATAAAATCACGAAAGAAAGCGTCATAAAATTATTCAACGAAGGAGTTAATTAAAATGACAGGCAGTTTATCAACAAGAAACGGTCTTTGGTATTGCGTTTTATACTATAAAACCATAGACGGACAGCATAAGCAAAAGTGGATTTCAACAGGCTTAAAAGAACGTGGAAACAAAAAGGAAGCGCAGTTTATTCTTCAACAAAAATTAGAAGAATATTCACACCTTGAAAACGAAGAACGGCTTATAGACAAACCTATAACGAAAAATAACGAAGGGAAAACTTATTGGCTCGATTGGCTGCAAAACTATATAACCGATATAAAGGACTCGTTATCGCCACACGTATATCATATTTATAGTGGCACGTATATGAGAATTTTTAGGTTATTTTGGGGCAATGCAAATCCGTACCTTGAAGACTTGCAAACGGAAGATATAATAAAGTTTTACGACTACTTAAAAAACGAGCGTAAAGTCAAAAATTTAACCGTAAAACACTATTCAAACGTAATTCGACCGGCAATTAAAAGGGCTTATAAAGAAAAACGCTTAAAGGAAAATATTTACGATTTTGTGCCGACAATAAAACGTGAAAAAAGTAAGGTATCTTTCTATGACCAGACGGAATTAGAGCAGTTATTTAAGGCGATAAAGGGCGAGAAAATAGAATTACCCGTAAAAATGCTGGCATCTTACGGATTCCGTAGATCCGAACTTATAGGGTTACGGTGGGAAGCAATAGACTTTATAAACAAAACCATCACTATAAACCATAAAGTTCTCGTTTCCGAAAAGGAAGTTTTCCTATCTGACACACTTAAAACAGCGTCCAGCGCAAGAACGTTGCCGTTAATGCCAGATATAGAAAAAGACCTTTTGTCGTGGAAAAAACAAATACATAAAAATCAAGAATATTGGGGCAAATCATATAATAATGCCTATTTGAATTATGTATTCGTTCACGAAACAGGCGATTTAATGTATCCTGATTACTTATCCCACGCCTTTCAAAAAGTCCTTAAAAAGAACAATTTGAGGCATATACGGCTACACGATTTAAGACACTCTTGCGCATCGTTATTGCTGGCAAAAGGTATTCCGATGAAAGAGATACAAGATTGGTTAGGACATTCGGATTATAACGTTACGGCTAACACATACAGTCATCTTGATTTCTCGGCAAAAATACAATCTGCCGAAAAAATATCTGCGGCATTAGGCTCAAAAACGAAGAACCCCACCGAAGAGAAATTAAAGGAACTTGAAACTAAAATGAAAGAAATGGGTATAAGTTCTATCGACGACCTATTATCGCTATTAAAAAAGTAAGTCCACAAAAACGCTACAAGGCTCGGAACTAATAATTCCGGGCCTTTTTTGCTGCCATTAAATAACTTGTAGAAATGGCAAAAAAATGATATAATAAAATAAATTTGATTGCAAAAAGGAAAGGGATATGAAAAAAGTATTGATATTATCGGGCAGCCCACGTAAAAACGGCAATTCGGATATGCTTTGCGACGAATTTATGAAGGGCGCGTTGGAGAGCGGAAACCAAGTAGAAAAAATCCGTGTTTCCGAAAAGAAGATAGATTTTTGCAGCGGTTGTTATTACTGCCAAAAATCGGGCGGAATTTGCGCTAAAAAAGATGATATGGCGGAAGTCTTGAAAAAAATAATAGACGCCGACGTAATTGTTTTAGCAAGTCCCGTGTATTTTTATTCTATTGACGCACAGTTAAAAGCGTTAATAGACAGAACGGTCGCAAGGTGGACGGAAGTTAAGAATAAAGAATTTTACTACATAGCAACTTCCGCCGATGAAGAAAGAGAGTCGCAAGAACGCACGATAGAATGTTTCCGTGGTTATGCCGATTGTGTAGAAGGAGCAGTCGAAAAGGGAATAATTTACGGCACGGGAGTTTACCAAAAAGGCGAGATAAAGAATTCGCCCGCACTTAAAGAAGCCTATAAAATGGGGCTATCCGTTTAATACAAGTAATTACTAAATATAGGAAAGGCTCGGAACAAAAAATTTCTGGCCTTTTCTTTTTGCAAAAATTCTGCATTTTTTAAGTCCGAAAGGGAAGGTCAAAAAAACGCATTTATCAAAAATAATCAACGATTTTTATAAAGAATTAAATGGTTCTACTTAACAGTCGTGCATTTTTTTTGCATTTTTCTTGCAGAAATTATGCATTCTTTTTAAAAACGCCGATTTTGACATTTTCAAATTTTTCAAAAATTTAGGTCGTTTGGTCTTTTTTGTGCATTCTATCTTGACTTTCACAAAAACTATTATATAAGAAAAATTTTCAACAATGCATATAGAATTTTACTTTTTATCTTAACAGTAAACCTTTGGGCTCATATAAAAAATCGCCAGCAATTTACTGACGATTTTGGCGCGCCATAAGGGACTCGAACCCCTAACCTTCGGTTCCGTAGACCGACGCTCTATCCAATTGAGCTAATGGCGCATATTCA
>JAXFZW010000109.1:0-8331 GCA_034184645.1 Clostridia bacterium
TGAATATACCGATTTAGGGCATCTTCTATGCTCTTGACGATACCATAGGTCAAATTCTGGTCTGCCTTAATCGAGAGCAGTAAGGCGTTTGAACTGGCCTTGCTGTTGTAGACAACGTCGTTATTTACGAAAATAACCGTATCGAAGGCAACACGGTTATCGGCGACGGGGTAGTGCTTTTACCTAACAACTACATTGTCAACACCGTTATCGGGGACGGCACGACTGTAAATTACAGTCAGTCGGAGGATGCGGTAGTCGGCAAAAATTGTAAAATAGGGCCGTTTTCAAGGCTTCGTCCAAAGGCGGTTTTAGGCGATGACGTTCACGTCGGAAACTTCGTTGAAATCAAAAACTCGAATATAGGCGACGGAACGAAAGCAAATCACTTGGCTTACGTCGGCGACGCCGACGTGGGTAAACGTTGCAATATAGGTTGCGGAGCGATTTTCGTCAATTATAACGGTAAAATAAAGCAACGCAGCGTAGTCGGCGACAACTGTTTTATCGGCAGCAATTGTAACGTGATTGCCCCTGTCAACATAAAGAAAAATATTTTTATTTGCGCAGGGACTACGGTAACGAAGGACGTAAACGAAGGCGATATGGTAATCGGCAGGGTACGTCAGGAAGTTTTGTCCGGAAGGGCAAAAAATTATCTTAAAAATATGGAGTAGAATATGGGACTTTATTTCGGAACGGACGGACTTCGCGGCAAGGTCAACGTTGATTTGACTTTTGACGTCGCATATAAGGTCGGGAACGCGCTTTCCACCTTAAAAAACAATCCTAAAATTGTAATCGGTGCGGATACGAGAATTTCAAACACTTATTTGACTTTGGGCGTTGCGTCGGGAGCGATGAGCGGCGGTGCAAACGTAATTGACGTGGGCGTAGTTCCTACGGCAGGAATTGCTTACCTTACAAAAACGCTCGGCGCTGACTACGGCGTGGTTATTTCCGCTTCTCATAACAGCGGCGAGTATAACGGCATAAAAGTTTTTAACGGCGACGGATATAAACTCGGAGATAAGGAAGAAGAACGCATTGAAAGAACGTTTATTCACAATAAAACGAACGATTTTCCGAATATCGGCAGATACGAACAGGATTTCAATGCGATAAAAAAATACAAAAAATTCCTTATAGCGGCGGGTACGGAAAGTCTTAAAGGATTAAAAATCGTACTCGATTGCGCTTACGGTGCGTCGCACAGAATTGCCCCTGAAGTTTTCCGTACGCTTGGTGCCGAGGTTATCGCAACTTGCTGTATGGACGACGGACTTCGTATAAACAAGGATTGCGGTGCTTTGCATCCCGAAACTTTGGCAAAAAAAGTTTTGCGTTATAACGCCGACATGGGTTTTGCGTTTGACGGCGACGCAGATAGGCTTATCGCGGTAAACGACAAAGGTGAAATCGTCAACGGAGACGTAATTATTTACGCTCTTGCACTATACCTTAAAAAGATAGGTAAACTTAAAAACGATACCGTTGTCGGGACAAAACATACGAATATGGCAATCGAAAACGCTTTGAAAGAAAACGGGATTGATTTAATAAGAACTGATATCGGCGACAAGTACGTTCTCGCTAAACTCGTTGAAAAAAATCTTTCTATCGGCGGAGAGCAAAGCGGACATATTATCTTAAAAGATATTGCGACTACGGGTGACGGAATACTTTCGGCGATAGTCCTTGCGGAAATGCTTTCAAAAGAAGGCAAAAAGATGAGTGAAGCGATAAAGGTAAATCTTTATCCGCAATCAAATAAAAACGTGATCGTTAAAGATAAATTCCGTGTGATGAATAACGACGAACTTCACGTAAAGGTCGCTGAGTTTGACGAACAGCTTAAAGGCAAGGGAAGAATAATGCTCCGTGCGTCCGGAACCGAACCCAAGGTCAGGGTTATGGTAGAAAGTCAGGACGCCGAAATAAACGAAAAAATCGCAAACGTTTTGGTGTCGATGATAGAAAAAATTAACGACGAAGAATAAAAACCGAAATTGTAAAAACCCCGACGTTATTAAGTCGGGGTTTTTTAATGCAAAAAAAGACAATTTTATGTGTAAGACGACTGTTAAATTATATTTACAAAAAATAAATTATATGTTATAATTTAAAAAAATTTTGCATAATAGGAGTGTAATTATGGCAAAAGAAAAATCAGGTAAATTTTATCTCATTTACGGGATAGCGGTAATCGTAATCGCAGTTGCGTTTATGCTTTTGAACTTGTTTTTATTTCCGAAATTTCTTTTCCATCCCATATTGAATTCGGTTGCGCTTGCGGCGACGTTATTTTCATTGACAGCATATATTAAAGCGATTAAATCCAAAGCGCCCGTATTTTTTATGCTTGGCGGAATTCTTATAGGCTTAGTCGTGCTTTACGTTCTTTTAGCTACTATGATCGAACTTTGGTGGGTAGCGGTTGTCTGCACGGTTGCCGTTTGGTTAATAACCGGTCTTGTCAGCTACGTAATTGCGGGTAATCAAACCGAAGCCATCGCACTCAACAAAAACGAAGAATATAAAGACTATACCGTCCGCAATAAGGAAAAATACGAAAAAGCGGAAGAAGAAGACAAAAAAGCAAAGGAAGAACTTCCCTCGTTAAAGTCTTTTAAGGAGTAAAAATGTCCGAAAGGAATTTAACCCTTTTAACCGATCTTTATCAACTTACGATGATGAACGGTTATTTTAAGGAAGGTAAAAAGGATCAAACTGCCGTTTTTGACGTGTTTTTCCGTCAAAACGGCACTATTACTTATTCGCTTGCATGCGGACTTGAACAAGTCGTTGACTATATTTTAAATCTTAAATTCGGCGAAGAAGAAATCAGTTATTTAGAAAGTCTCGGTATTTTCGATCGCGACTTTTTGAACTTTCTAAAAACGTTTAAGTTCACGGGTGATATTTACGCCGTACCCGAAGGCACGGTGGTTTTCCCCGGCGAGCCTATTCTTACGGTAAAGGCAAACATTTCGGAAGCGCAACTCGTTGAAACGGCAATTCTCAACATGATTAACTTCCAGACTCTTATCGCAAGCAAGTCCGCCAAAATCAATTATGCCGCAAAGGGCGATATGATTATGGAATTCGGGCTTCGCCGTGCGCAAGCGCCTGACGCAGGTATTTACGGCGCAAGGGCGGCGGTTATCGGCGGATGCGCTTCGACTTCAAACGTGCTTGCCGGAAAAATGTTTGATATTCCGGTATCGGGAACACACGCGCACAGTTGGGTAATGAACTTTAACGACGAATATACAGCATTTAAAAAATATGCGGAAGTTTATCCCGACAATGCGCTTTTACTCGTCGATACTTACGACGTATTAAAAAGCGGCGTTCCGAATGCGATTAAAGTTTTTGACGAATTAAAGGCGAAAGGGCATAAACCCAAAGGGATTCGTTTGGATTCGGGCGACCTTGCGTATTTATCTAAAAAAGCAAGGGAAATGCTTGACGCTGCGGGATACCCCGACGCTATAATTTGCGCTTCGGGCGATTTGGATGAAAAAAGCATTGATTCGCTTAAAAACCAAGGTGCAAAAATCGACACTTGGGGGGTTGGCACAAAACTGATTACCAGTGCGGATATGCCTGCGCTCGGCGGTGTTTATAAACTTGCCGCCGTGTATGAAGACGGAAAAGAAATACCCAAAATCAAGGTGAGTGAAACGGTGGCGAAAATAACCAATCCGGGATTTAAAAACGTTTGCCGTGTTTACGATAAAAAAACGGGTATGGCGGAAGCGGACTTTATATGTCTTCGCAGTGAAAAACCGATTGACGAAAGTAAGCCTTTGGTTTTAACTCACCCGACCGAACGTTGGAAAAAGACTATTTTTATCGACTACACGGTCCGTCCGTTGCAAATTTGCGTAATAAAAGACGGTAAACTCGTTTATGAACTTCCTTCACTTAAACAAATAAAGGAATACGCAAAAAAGGAATTGTCTTCACTTTGGGACGAATATAAACGTATTGACAGCCCGCACTTATTTAAGGTTGACTTGTCAGACGAACTTTACGAACTTAAACGTCGTATGCTTGCAAAAATTCGCGGAGAAGGGGTTTAATCCTAAAAATTTTGAAAGGGTAAAGGTTTAAATTTTGCTCGAAAAAAGAAAGTATAAACGCGCCGAAGTCGAAAGTATGATCGAATCGGTCAAAAACGAATACGGCGAAAAAATCGCCGACTTTAAGGAAAGGGTAAATTCACTCTCTCTTGAAAACCGCGCGTTGAATGAAAAACTTAACCGACTTGCTGCGGAATACTCTTTGATTGCCGAATCCATTAAGGCGGCGGAAGAAAAGGCTGCCGAAATTGAAAAAAAGGCTAACGAAAAGTATTCGCTTGAAGTTGCAAGCATTAAAAGTTTTTCCGAAAGATTTAAAAGTTACTTTGAATATTTATCGCAAAAGTATCCGCATTACGACGCGGTGAAATCCGCTGTGGTCGATTTTAATGAAATTGCTAAAATCGTGAATGGCGGCGGCACGCCTAAACAAAAAATAAAGCGAGCGGACTCGGTTATGAGCAAAAAACCGGTTGCATCTTTTAATCCGCAGGAAAAAATAAACGAATATATTGCTAACACAGGTGAAAACGGGTTTAACCTTGACGAAGTGTTAAATCCGGGCGAACTTCATTTAGGAGAATTATGCAAAGAGTTAGGACTGACAGAAGACGAGTAATACTTTTAGTCGTAATTGCTCTTTGCGTTGCGGCTCTTCTCGTGCTTTTGGATCAGATTTCCAAAATTTATTTAAAAACTCTGGTTGACAGGGGCGAGTTTACGAGATTTCCGCTTATAAATGGAATTATAGACATCAGTTACGCAGAAAATCCGGGTGCAGCGTGGAGTTTTCTTGCCGATAAGGCATGGGCGCAGGACTTTTTCAAAATTCTGACTTCGGTTGCGCTCGTTGCGTTTACCGCTTTGCTTATTTGGTCGGCAATTAAGGGCAAAACCTTTATGTGCATAATTTTCGCCGTTATTATCGCCGGTGCGGTTGGTAACTTTATAGATAGGATAAGTTATGGTTTCGTAATTGACTTTTTAGCCGTTACGTTATTCAAATTTCCCGTATTCAACGTCGCCGACTCGCTAATGTTTATAGGCATTGTTTTGCTTATTATTGACTTATTGTTCGTTGACGACGGGGCGCTTTTCAAAAAGAAAAGTAAAAAAGATGAAAATTCTTGAATTTACTGTAGAAGAAAAGTCGGGTAGGCTTGACTCGGTTTTAAGCGAACTTTCAGGGCTTTCACGTTCAAGGGTAAAAAAACTTTGCGACGAAGGCGGCGCGCTTATAAACGGTAAGGTTGCGGAAGGAAAAACCGCCGTAAAATCGGGCGATAAACTTACGCTTTCCGTCCCCGAGGACAAACCGTTGACGGCAGTTCCCGAAAATATACCCTTAAAAATAGTTTACGAGGACGACTGCCTTGCCGTAATCGATAAGCCGCAAGGCATGACGGTACATGCGGGCAACGGCGTGACTAACGGAACGCTGGTCAATGCGTTGCTTTATAATTTAGATCATTTATCAGGAATAAACGGCGTTATCAGACCGGGTATCGTGCATAGAATAGACAAAAATACGTCAGGACTTTTAGTCGTTGCAAAAAACGATAAGGCGCATTTATCCTTATCAAGTCAATTACAGGACAAAACTTGCAGGAGGGAGTATCTTGCGTTGCTGACGGGCGAACTTAAATCGGACAGCGGCAGGATAGAAACTTATATAGGGCGCGACCCTAAAAACCGTACGAAAATGGCGGTTGTAAAAAGCGGTAGAAAGGCAATTACCGACTATAAGGTTGAAAAACGTTACGAAGGTTACACTCTTTGCAGGTTTTCGCTTTTAACGGGCAGAACTCACCAGATAAGGGTTCACGCTAAATATTTAGGTCATCCGGTAGTCGGCGATCCCGAATACGGCGTAAAAAACGGTAAATTTAAGTTAAACGGTCAACTTTTACACGCCGAAAAACTTGAATTTATCCATCCCGAAACGGGGAAAAAGGTAAGTTTTCACTCAGAACTTCCCGATTATTTTAAACAAACGCTCACAAAACTCAAAGAAAAATTTTAATTTTATATAAAGGAAGGTGTCTAAAAATGAAACCTGAAAAAAACGACAAAATTATTAACATGCTTGCTTTCTTTACGATAGCGATTATCGCAATTTTAATTGTGATAATGTACTTTTTCCCGGTTATCGGAATTGAAGTTAAAGGCGCATTTTTAAGTGTTCTTCAAACTTTGCAAAACGTTCTTATACTTATAGTTGTGGGACTTGCAGGCTTTGAATTTGTTCGCAACCGTAAAAAAGGCTGGAAAATCGCATACTGGATTTTTATCGCTATTTTCGTAGTTGCAACGGTATTCATTTGGATACAATAAGAAGACATCATTTGTTTAAGGCAGGAATTTAAATGTCAAAACCTTTGGTTGCCGTAGTCGGCAGACCTAACGTCGGTAAATCCACTTTTTTCAATAAAGTGGTCGGCAAAAAAATATCTATCGTGGATAACTTTCCGGGCGTAACGCGCGACCGCCTTTATGCGGACGCCGAATGGTGCGGAAAGTTTTTCACGCTCGTAGATACGGGCGGGCTTGAATTAAAGTCAGAGGACGTAATGTGGCGTCACATAAAAAAGCAAGCCGAAATCGCCATCGAAACCGCCGACGTTATAATACTTTTCACCGACGTAAAAACGGGCATAACGGCCCCCGACTACGACGTTGCGGATAAACTCCGTAAGTCCGGTAAACCGGTAATCCTTGCAGTCAACAAGCTTGACCGCTACGATCCTGCCGCACTATACGAATTTTATAATTTGGGGCTGGGCGAACCTTTCGGTATTTCCGCTGAACACGGAATAGGCGTTGCGGAACTTCTTGACGAAGTTGTCTCGCGCCTTGAAGACTGCGCCGAAAATGCCGACGGCGAATACCTTAAACTTGCGGTTGTCGGCAAGCCTAACGCAGGGAAGTCAAGCCTTTGCAACAAACTTTTGGGGTATGACAGAACGATTGTTTCCGACATTGCCGGAACTACTCGCGACGCAATAGATACACCGTTTACGTTTGACGGTACTAATTATATGCTTATAGATACTGCCGGAATACGTAAAAAGAAAAGCGTTGAAGAAGATTTAGAGTATTATAGCGTACTTCGTGCGCTCGGCGCAATCCGACGTGTGGACGTTTGTTTAATAACGGTTGACGCAACCGAAGGACTGACCGAGCAGGATGTTAAAATATGCGGATACGTTCACGAGCAGGGCAAGCCTTCGGTAATAGTTATGAATAAGTGGGACTTGATTGAAAAGGATACCCACACGGTAAACGAATTTAACGCAAAGGTTAAAGAACAGTTGAAGTTTATGGACTATGCCGAAACCATTTACATCTCCGCGCTGACGGGGAAGCGTGCCGACAAGGTTTTGGACGTCGCTAAAAAGGTTTACGAAAACGCCGGAAGAAGAATACCCACGGGGCAACTTAACGACCTTATGCTTGACTGTGTAAGGGCAAACGAACCGCCGTCGTTTAACGGTAAAAGGCTGAAAATTACTTATCTTACCCAAACGGGCGTATATCCGCCGACGTTTGTATTTTTTGTAAACGAATCAAACCTTTTGCATTTTTCTTATAAACGTTATTTGGAAAACTGTTTAAGGCGGGCTTACGATTTTTCGGGAACGCCCATAAAACTTTTATCCAGGGAGAAGGATGAAAATGATTAACGTTTTACTTCTCGTCGTATGCGCCGTCGTCAGTTATTTTATAGGAAACATTAACTGGGCGATAACTATTTCAAAACTGCGCAAAAAAGATATTCGCGACGTCGGCAGCGGGAACCCGGGTACGCTCAACATGGGTAGAACGTTCGGGTTGAAAATAGGTATTTTAACCTTTTTACTCGACGTAATGAAGGGCGTCCTACCCGTGCTTGCTACGTATTTTATACTTCGCGGTAGGGGGTACTTTGATAACACCGAATTTAAAGTAGTCGATATGGGTATTTACGCAAGCGGTCTTTGTGCGGTTCTTGGGCATATTTACCCCGTATTCTTTAAATTTAAAGGCGGTAAAGGTATTGCAAGTACGATAGGCGTTTTAATTGTGTGCAACTCCGTTCAGGGGTGGCAATGGGCGCTCGTTTCGGTCATGGCAATCGTAGCGGCGATTATCTTTATTTTGCTTACCGAGTTCGGGGCAATGGGTTCTTTTATTGCAATAACCCCGCCCGTTATCGGTAGCGGCGTCTATTTGTTTTTGAGTTATGCACAGTATGCTACTCAAA
>JAXFZW010000110.1:0-10612 GCA_034184645.1 Clostridia bacterium
AAGATACACTTACAGTGAAGTTGACAAACTTTCGGACGGGGTTGCGGACTATCTTATCAAAAAGGGAATCAAAAAGGGCGACGTCGTTTCGGTGCTTATAAATAAATCTGAATATATAGTAATCGCAAGCCTTGGGGTAATCAAATCGGGTGCTGCGTACCAGCCGCTCGATCCTTCGTATCCGAAGGAAAGGCTTGAATTTATGATAAAGGATTCCGCCGCCAAAGCGCTTATCAAGGATAAGGATTTAGACGAACTTTTAGCGGACTTTTCCGGTGACGTTTTATATACCGATCAAATAAACAACTTAAAATGCGAAAAATCGCCCGAAGTTAAAATTTCACCGGACGACTTGTTCATTATGCTTTATACGTCAGGTTCAACGGGCGTGCCTAAGGGCGTAATGATAGAGCATAAAAACATAAATGCGTTTGCGAATTATCACGCAAAAAGGTTTAATATCGATGAAACTTCGTGCGTAGCGGCTTACGCGTCGTACGGTTTTGATGCCGATATGTCCGACCTATATCCAACGCTTATTAAGGGTGCTTGCGTTTGCGTAATTCCAAACGAGCTTCGACTCGATTTAATTAAACTCGGCGAACATTTTGACGAGTGCAAAGTAACGCATGCGCTGCTTACCACTCAGGTAGGCAGGCAGTTTGCCGAAATGATAAAACCCAAAACGTTAAAGTATCTTTTTGTCGGCGGCGAAAAGTTAGTGCCTATCGAAAGTCCAGAAGGATATACGCTTGTCAACGCATACGGGCCTACGGAAGGCACGGTTTATTGCACTCTTTACGAAGTCGACAAACTTTACTACCGTGTTCCGATAGGTAAAGCGCTTTCCGATTACAAATCGTACGTATTAGATAAAAACATGAAACCCTTGCCAACAATGTGTCAGGGCGAACTTTATATTGCAGGTCCGCAAGTTGCAAGGGGATATCTTAACCGTCCGGAAGAAAATAAAAAGGCGTTTTTAACAAACCACTTTGAAACCGACGAACTGTATAAAAGACTTTATAAGACGGGCGACGTAGTTCGTTACCTTCCCGACGGAACAATTGACTTTATAGGCAGAAAGGACGGGCAGGTAAAAATAAGGGGGTTCAGGGTAGAACTTTCCGAAGTTGAAAAAGTCATACGTGAGTTTAAGGGAATAAAGGACGCCACGGTAAAAGATTTTACCGACCCCGCGGGTGTAAAATACCTTTGCGCTTACGTCGTTTCGGATACGGAAATCGACGTGCGGAAGTTAAACGAATTTATTGCGTCAAAAAAGCCGCCGTATATGGTGCCCGCATACACTATGCAAATCGACGCAATACCTTTAAATCAGAACCAAAAGGTCAACAAGCGCGCCCTACCCGAACCGCAAGTTAAAGCGGCTGAAAAGGTTATGCCGGAAAACGCCGACGAGCAGGCGATTTACGATATATTAAAAGATATTTTAGGTACTGACGCCTTCGGCGTTACAACCGATATTTTCGAAGCGGGGCTTACAAGCGTTTCGTCTATAAGATTCTGTATTCTTCTCGCTAAAAAGTTCGGTCGTGACGTTGAGAACGAAGACTTAAAGAAAAACCCGACTATCAGGGCTATCAGCCTACTCGTAAAAGGAGAAGCGGAAAAGGAAACCGAATTTGAAACGCTCACCGAATATCCGATAACAAAAACGCAGGAGGGCATTTTCGTCGAGTGTGCGGCAAAGCCCGGCACGACGAACTACAATATTCCGATACTATTTAAATTGCCGCTTTCAATCGATGCGGAAAAATTAGCCGATGCGCTTAAAAAGGTTATCGACAATCACCCGTACGTAAAGACTACGCTTTCAATGAACGCCGACGGCGAAATAACCGCTAAATCAAACGACGTACAAGCGGAAGTCGATATAATAAAACTTAAAGAACTTGACGAAAGTAAACTTGTAAGGCCGTTCACCATTTTAGGTTCGCCACTTTACCGTGCGGAAATTTATTTAACCGAAAAATGCAATTACTTGTTCCTTGACTTCCATCATATAATTTGCGACGGAACGAGCGAAGCTATTATTTTAAGCGATTTAGGTAAAGCCTACACGGGTGAAGAACTAGACGCGGAAAAGTTAAACGGCTTTAACGTTGCGCTTTTGGAACGCAGGGAATTAGCAAGCGAAAAATACGAAAAAGCAAAGGCGTACTACACCGACCTACTTAAAGACGTCGAAGGCGATTACGTACTTAAAAAGGACTTAAAGACCGAAAAAGTTTCACGACTTAAATCCGAAGATAAAATTTTAGATATAAATAAACCGAAACTTGAAAATTACGTAAAGAATAATAAACTTACGCTGAACGGCTACTTCAACTTTGCGTTTGCGTTTACGCTTTCAAAATTCCTTTATAAGTCCGACGCTTATTACACGACCATATACAGCGGAAGAAAGTCGTCAAAACTGTCTAATACCGTTTCTATGCTCGTCAAAACCTTGCCCGTTTACGTCAAGTATTCAGACGGTGACAAAATTAAAGACAAACTGACCGAAATCAAGGACATGCTTTCGGGACTTGAAGAAAACGATTTATTCTCGTTTGCGGACGCAGTAAGTGCTTTCGGGGTCGGAGCGGACGTAATGTTTGCATATCAGGGCGACTCCTTCGTGTTTGATAAAATAGGCGGCGAGCCCGTTGAATCTATGATTATTGAATCCGACACGCCGAAAAGTGCGTTTTCGATTGACGTTTTCCTTGAAAACGGTAAATTCAGGGCGCATTACGAGTATGACGAAAGTCTTTACAACACGCAAACGGCGGCGGCTTTCAACAGGCTTTTCGAACTTGTTTTAAATGAACTTTGCGTGAAGGAAAGTGTCGGCGAAATAAATACGCTTCCGAAAGAAGATAAAGAACTTTACGCTCAATTTAACGACACGAAAGTCGATCTTGAAGACGTTTCGTTTAACGTGTTGGTGGAAAGGCAGGCGGAACTCGTTCCCGATAAACTCGCCGTGGTAGGCAGGGGCGGAAGATATACTTATAAAACGTTCAACGAAAACTGCAACAAAGTTGCCCACGCACTCATAAAGGCGGGCGTAAAACTTGCCGATCCCGTAATAATGATGATGCCGCGCGTAGCCAACGCGTACGTAGTCCGCCAAGGTATAATAAAATCGGGCGGTGCGTTCGTTCCGGTCGATCCCAAATACCCTGACGACAGGATAGAATTTATTGCCGAAGATTGCGGGGCGAAGATTATCGTCACCACAAAAGAACTTTCCGAATTAAAAAGCGAACTTATAAAAAAGGCGAAACTTAAAGTAATTACCGTTGAGTCTGCATTTAAGACGGACGAAATTAAAAACCCCGACGTAAAAATTCCGCAGTCGTCGCTTTGCTACGTAATTTATACTTCCGGCTCTACCGGAAAGCCCAAAGGGGTAATGATAGCGCACAAAAACCTTGTAAATTACGTTTCGGACGGCAGCAACGTCGGAACTTCGCTTTACCGCAGCATTAATGGGGGAGCGATAGGCTGTTCGTTTGCGTCCTTTGCGTTCGACGCTTCCTTGCAGGAAGAATGCGTACCCTTATCGCACGGTTATACGGCGGTTATCGCTACCGAAGAAGAAATCGAAAACCCGTTGCTTCTTGCAAAAACCATGAAGGCGGAAGGGGTAAACATAATGTTTATGACGCCGTCGTTTGTGTCTAACTTTATCGACGTAAAGGAATTTAACGAAGCGCTTAAAGGCTTAAAAGTTCTCGATATGGGTGCGGAAGCCGTTCCCAAAGAACTTTGCGAAAAGTTAAAATCGCTCGGCGTCAACGCCGATATTTACAACGGCTACGGACCGACGGAAGCGACGATAACGTGTACGTATCACAAAGTGACCGACGAATACGTTACGATAGGTAAACCGTTTGCGAATACGGAAGTATATATTCTCGACAAAGCAGGGCATATCCTTCCGATAGGCGCGGTGGGCGATTTAACGCTTGCCGGCGAATGCGTCGGCATGGGGTATCTTGGACTTCCCGAAAAAACCAAGGAAAATTTTATTAAAATAAACGGCAAAAAAGCATATCGAAGCGGCGACCTTGCAAGATACAACAGCGAAGGCAACGTTGAGTTTTTCGGCAGACTCGATAATCAGGTCAAGTTAAGGGGGTTAAGGGTAGAACTCGACGAAATAGAAAAAGTTCTGAACAATTATCCCGATATTACCAGAAGTATCATACTCGTAAAAACCAACAACGTTGACGGTGATTATTTAGCGGCGTACTTTACCGCGCGTAAAACAATAAATACCGACGACTTAACGGTGTTTATGTCAAAATCGCTCACGCCGTACATGATTCCGAAGGTAATGATGCAACTTGAAATTTTCCCGCTTACCGCAAGCGGAAAAATAGATAAAAAGGCACTTCCCGAACCCGAAGTCAAACAGGCGGAATCAAAGTCCAAAAAATCGCCCAAAAACGAACTTGAAAGAAAACTTTGCGCCGTGTTCGCAAAAGCGCTCGGCGTAAAGGAAATAGGTATTGACGAAGACTTTTTCGATCTCGGCGGCACTTCGCTTTCGGCGTCTAAAATCGCCATGCTTGCGCTTTCCGAAAATTTACCCGTTGCGTATAAGGACGTATTCGACTATCCTACCGTCGAAAGTCTTGAAAAATATATCAACGGACAGGACGGCGAAACGGTTGAAGAAGAAAGCGTCGAAGAAATAACTTCGCTATACTATAACACCGTAAAATACGTAAACGACGTAGGCTTGACTCGTCCGCTCGGCAAAGTAATGCTTACGGGCTGTACGGGATTTTTGGGAATACACGTATTAAAAGAACTTCTTAACAACAAAGTGCCGGTTGTTGCGCTCGTGCGTTCTTCCGCACTCGATTCAAAAACCCGTCTTAAAGGTTTACTTGCATACTACTTCGATTCACCGCTCGACGAACTCGTTGAAAAGTACGTCGAAGTCGTCGATTCTGACGTAACGGACGCTACACTTTCGGATAAACTCAAAAAATACGAGTTCGACACGGTAATCAACTGTGCCGCACTCGTAAAACACTTCGCCGTTGATGACAGTATCGAAAGAATAAACGTCGGCGGGGTGGAAAACCTTATAAAAGTCTCAAAGGAAAGGGGGGTAAGACTTGTACAAATTTCAACACTTTCCGTTGCGGGCGAAAACGTAGATAAAAAGTTTGACGACAACTTTAAGATGAAGGAAAACATGCTTGACTTCGGTCAGGATATTTCAAACAAGTACGTCCACTCGAAGTTCAATGCGGAAAAGGCAATACTTACCGCTTGCGAGAGCGGTTTTGACGGAAAAATAATCCGCGTAGGCAACCTTATGAACAGGGAAAGCGACGGCGAATTCCAGGCAAACTCGATAACCAACGGGTTTATGCGCGACTTAAAAGGCTATGCGACGCTCAAAAAGTTCCCGGTAAATTCAATGGATATAGCAGTTGACTTTTCGCCTATCGACGAAGTAGCGAAAACCGTACTTTTGTTATCGCAAACGGATAAAAAGTTCACCGTGTTCCACTCGGCAAACTCACACGCCGTTCAGATGGGCGATATAATCCACGTGCTTAACGGCATGGGTTACGGAATCGAAGTCGTATCCGACGCCGACTTTGAAAAGGCGATGAAACAAATGATGGCGGACGAAAAGAACAATATGCTCGTATCTTCGCTCATCAACTACGCTTCAAGCGGCTCGCATACTTATTCGTTTATAGGAACTGATAACGAGTTTACGAACAAAGCGCTTTACCACCTGGGTTATAAGTGGCCGATAACTGACGAAAAGTACTTAAAGCAAGCAATTTCTTCTCTTGCAAGCCTTGACTTCTTCAAAAGGACTGATATATGATCGAACGTAACGCAAAACTTATAACCAGAAAATTTTATCAGTATCTTATTCCGTCCGTACTTATGATTTTTGCGATGCAGTTCGGCTCGCTTTTGGACGGAATAATAATCGGCAACACGATAGGTTCAGCCGCGCTGTCGGCAACTTCACTCGTAATGCCCGTGCTTTACGTTATTCAGGTCCCCGGTTTTGCATTAGGGGTAGGCGGTTCGATAGTCGTCGCTAATCTTCTCGGTAAAAGGGACTTAAATCGCGCAAGTAAAGTGTTTTCGGCAAGTCTTATTTACGGAACTGCTATTTCCGCCGTGTTTTCGGTGATTGCCCCCTTCGTGTCGGGGCCGCTCGCAACTTTATTTGCGGAAACGCTTTACGATTATTCTTACGGGTACATACTCGTTTATATGCTCGTAAATCCTATTATGATGCTTGCCATCATGGTAGCGTCGTTCATTTCAACCGACAACAACCCCAAAATTTCCGCACTTTTATACGTAGTTGCAACGGCAATCAAGGTCGGCTCGGAAATATTATTTATAAGCGTTTTCGGTATGGGCATAATCGGTGCGGCGCTGTCAACGGGCGTAGGGTACGGGTTGGCGCTTATCGTAGTCGTATTTTATGCGTATTCCAAAAAACGCATGCTTAAATTCACCTTCAATTTAAAAGGCATTGCGGCAGACCTTAAAAACGCAGTTAAGGCGGCTACGTCAACCGCACTTATGTATCTTTTAATGGCTGTTCAAACGTTTATTATAAACGTGGTTTTAAGTAACCTTATAACGGACGAACTTGACCTTATTATTTTCGGACTCGTCAGCAATTTACTGTTCGTGTTTGAACTTTTATCAGGCGGTATATTAGGCGTTATACCCAACGTGTGCGGCGTGCTTTACGGCGAAAAGGACACTTTCTCATTAAAATCGGTCGCAAGAAAAATTTATATCATAAATATTTGCGTATGTGCGTTTATTACAGCCCTGATTTTGGCGTTTCCGTCAATTTACGCAGCGGCGTTCGGCTTTACCGAAAGCGGGGAAGCGTTAAAGCGCGCCGACTATATGATAAGGATATTCGTGCTTTGCGCAATTCCGCTTGAAATAAACAAATTTTCAATAAATTACTATCCGTCGGTGGGTAAAAATTTTCCGGCGATTTTAACGGTTATTTTAAGAGACGCTTTGCTCGTTATTCCGCTTTCGCTTTGGCTTATGAAAACGGATGGTCTGTTCGGGTATTCAATCGCTCACGTAATAACCGAAATAGCCGCTATTTTAATCACTTATGCGGTTATTACGGTTATAAACGTAAAAGGCAAACGCACTCACGGGATTTTTATGATAGAAAAAACCGATTTTAAGTCGTTTGACGTAACTGTTGAAAACAAACCTGAAAACGCCGCTATTATTTCCGAAAAAATAACCGAATTTGCGATAGGTAGCGGAGTGAGCAACAGAAACGCGCAAGTCGTAGGACTTGCCGCCGAGGAAATGGTAGCAAACGTTATCGAGTACGGCTACAAAAAACAAAAGCCTAATTATATCGACGTCAACGTAAAGGTTGGCGACGGAGAACTTATTTTACGTCTTAGGGACGACGGGATGCCGTTTGACCCAACAAAGTACGACTTTGAAAAAGACGAAAATTATACGACGATAGGAATCGGAATGATTACCAAATTGTCTGATGAAATTACGTATTTAAGGTTGTTAAATTTAAACAACACGGTAATAAAAATCAAAACGGGAGAATAAAAAAATGCAAGCAACAATCACTCATGGCGAAAGCACGGTAGTAAAGGTAATCGGAAGGCTGGACACGGTCACTTCCGCAGAACTTGACGAAAAACTTAAAAACGAAGCGGTTACGGAAGATAAAATGATAATCGACTTTACCGGTGTAGAATATATTTCTTCTGCGGGGTTAAGGCTTTTACTTTCTCTTAAAAACAGACTCGGTGAAGAAGGAAAGCAACTTGAAATTCACAATATAAACGCCGTCGTTAAGGAAATTTTTACCGTAACCGGCTTTATAAACGCACTTACGGTAAAGTAAAAACAAATGAAATTAAGGTATAAACTTTTACTTTTAGGCGTCGGACTTACCGTCGTCATTATGTTCGTTGCGGGACTTTTCAGTTACGTTTTGTACAGGCAAAAAACGCTTAACGACCTTTTCCGCACGATCGACAATTCACTAAGCGAACTTGAAGAAATTTTTTCCGACGATAATCACAGTAGTGAACTTGTGTCGCTAAAAGAGTATATAATCGATACTTACGAAGCGGATCCCGACGCAACAGTCGGGTTAGAGGGAGAAGAACTTTACGAAAAGTGTCGTGATACTTATAATAAGTTGTACTCAAAAAAGCCCGGTATTATAGGATTGTCGCATGAAGACGCAGAACTGAGACAGAATTATTTTGTGCTGTCCGGCATAATGGATAATTCTTTTATTGCCCGGGGTGTCGTGAACTCTTTTATATGTTATTTTGACGGCGCACGCGAAAGAATGGTATATCTTGTAGACTCGCAATACGGACTTGACACCAAACTTTACGACACCATGATTTTGCCGGGGGCTTTTTATAAAATCAAACAAAGTGACGAAGTCTTTTTTGAAGAAGAAAGTCTTTTCCCCGAATATTATTTAAATGGCGGTTATTATAAATACACGGATATTTTTGCCGCCTTAAATCAGGGTACGGATTCCGAGTCGCGCGAGTACGTTGCGTCTGTGTTTATAAACTACGATACCGCCGTTGCGGAAAAATCGATAAATTCTTTTCTCGTTACCGAACTTATCGCAATGAGCGTGGGCGCAGTCGTTCTTTCCGTACTGTTTATTCTTTTATCGCATTTTATATTCACGAAAAACGTGTCTAAACTTAACCGAAGCGCAAAGGCTTTTACCGAAAGTATGGCAAGCGGCGCAAAACTTTCGGTAATAAATCCGGGAGTGAAAAGCAGGGACGAAATAGGTATTTTGTCGCATAGCGTTATTACTATGGAAGAAGGCATAATCGCTTATGCGGGAAAAATAGAAAACGACGCAAAAGAACGTGAAAGATTAAACGCCGAACTATCCATAGCGCAGGAAATTCAGAACGAGGCTTTGCCTAACGGTTGCTTTGCGGACGGAAAGGTAAGCGTCTCGGCGGATATTTCTCCGGCAAAACAAGTCGGCGGCGACTTTTACGATTACTTTTATATTGACGAAAACAAGTTTGCCGTAGTAGTGGCGGACGTTTCGGGTAAAGGCGTCCCGGCGGCGCTTTTCATGATGAAAGCAAAAAGTCTTATTAAAAGCAAACTTTCAGAGTGCGGCGACGTTCAAAAAACGGCTTTTTACGTAAACAACGCACTTATGGAAAACAATAAGGCGGGGCTTTTCGTAACTGCGTTTATAGGCATTATAGACGTTAAAACGGGCATTATGACATACGTGTCGGCAGGACACGAAAGGCCGTATTTGGTAGGCGAAAACGTAAAAAGGCTTGAAGTTTGCGCAAACTTCGTTTTGGGCGGACAAAAGAATTTTGAATTTATTGCGGATACGGTCGACGTTTCGGGCTTTGATCTTTTCCTTTATACCGACGGGCTTAACGAGGCGGTAAACTCAAATACCGAAGAATTCGGCTACGAACGTATTGAAAAGTCGTTATCTGAGTTCGGCGGCGACAAAGTAACGAAAATCAAACGTGATTTAAAACAATTTGTCGGCGATGAAGAACCTTTCGACGACGTGACGCTTATGCTTGTAGGCTTAGGCGGCGGAAAACTTGATTTGCACTTTACCGAACCCGATTATTCGGCTATTGAAACGGTCATCGACGAGTTTAATAAAAGGTTTTCGTACGCAGGAAAGGAAACGCTCGCAAAGGTAGGAATAATTATCGACGAAGTATTAAACAACTTTATTTCGTATGAAAGCAAGGAAAATCATCAAGTAAGTTTTTCGGCAACCGAAAAGGATGGTGTAATAACAATGCGTTTTACGTCTGACGGCGAAGAGTTCGACCCGCTTAAAAACGCAAAAGAAAAATATATTAACGGAGATGAAAATGAGATTTCCGCAGGCGGTTTCGGTATAAGCATAACAAAAACCTTGTCGGACGAAATTTCATACGAAAGAGTTGACGGTGAAAACGTCATAACTATCTTAAAAAAGATAGTTTAAGCATACTGAAAGTAAAAAATAAGGCTCGCGTTTTGCGAGCCTTTATTTTTTAGTAAGATTAAATTAAAAGCCACAAAAAACGGGTTCTCGTCGCAACGCCGACTATTAGTCCGCCACTAAACGTGGCTTAACCTATCATCGGGTTGCTCCTCTTCCCACAAAATCTTTGCGAGCAAATCTTTTGCGTGAGCCCTTAATCGACGGGTTCTCGCCCCTGTATATACTAACTAATAACATAAAAAGCGCCTACAAAAAGTAGGCGCAGGTGTAAAAAAAACAAGTCAGGTTTTTCTGACTTGTTTAGAATTTCGCCTTGCGGCGACGTGGTAGAGGCGTAGGGGCTCGAACCCTAGACCTCTCGCATGTGAAGCGAGCGCTCTGACCAACTGAGCTACGTCTCCGTCGTTGATTATTTTATCACAACGCAAATCTTTTTGCAAGCGCTTTTATCTTATGCGCAGTTTTTACAAAACTAAAATTAACACCAGCGCGGCGACGCACGCAAGCATTGCCACTACTATAAGCGACGCCTTAAATAACGCCGAAATAAGCGCAACTACC
>JAXFZW010000111.1:0-5081 GCA_034184645.1 Clostridia bacterium
CAACTGCAACAGGTAATATTCTTGCGCAAATGATAACCGAAGGCACGGTCGCTAACCTTAAAGAAGGTAGAATTTTAATAAAGAACTCTTTTGATATAAACGAAATAGTTTATTAGTAACAATTTATCGCCGCCTTTTGGCGGCGATTTTTATTTTATGTGTGAATATAAGACAATAGATAAACAAGCGGAATTTACTACGGTAATTGAAAAATCAAAATTTATTTGCAGAATTGCACCGATTGATAATGAACAGTCAGCAAAAAAATATCTTTCCGACGTTGTCAAGGCTGAAACTGGGGCAACTCATAATTGTTATGCCTATATTTTAGAAGGTGAAACATCTTTTAAGTTTTCGGATGACGGCGAACCGCACGGTACAGCCGGACAACCTATCCTTGATGCTCTGAAAAGTGAAGGGTTAAAATGCGTTATTGCCGTTGTAACCAGATATTTTGGTGGTATTAAACTCGGTACGGGCGGACTTTCAAGGGCATATTATTCGTCTGTGAAAAACTGTTTGTCTGTTGCTAAAATTGTCGGAAGAAAACTTTGCGCTATTTATGAGTTATTTACGGATTACAACTCTTTTTCAAAATTATCGTCGTTTTTTTCAAAAGAGCAAATTAAGGTGTTGTCCACCGATTATACTGATGGAGTAAAAGTAAATTTTGCCGTTATGAAAGATTTTGAAGATGTTATTTTAAGTGAACTTTCATCATTTTTCAGCGGTCGATTGAATATATCAAAAATTAAAAGTGATTACTTATCGTTTTAAGGTGTTTATATGTCTGTCATAACCGACGTTTTACCGCAATTAAAAAATAAAAATCGTTGTAATGTTTTTGTTGACGGTGAGTTTTCGTTTGCCGTTTCAGTCGACATGGTCGTAAAGTATGATTTAAGAAAAAATAAAGACCTAAACGATGAACTGAAAAAACAAATTATTGAAGAAGATTCAAAAATTTATGCTTTTTCACTCGGGATTAAATATCTTTCAAAAACATTTAAAACAAAAAAACAAGTAATTAAATATTTAAAGGGAAAAGATTTTGACGATAAAACCGTTTTCTACGTAATTGATAAATTAAAGGAATATGGATATATTGACGATAAGGAGTACGTCAGAAGGTATCTTGAAACTTATTCATCAACTCAAGGGAAAAGACTCGCCGATTATAGATTGATGATGAAAGGTATTAATAAGGATGATATAGAATCCGTAAGGGCTGAATTTTTTGATGATTCGAAGTTAAATGCATTAAAAATTGCTGAAAAGCGCTTAAAAAATAAGGTTATTGATAAAAACGTTTTGTCAAAAACATACCGTTATCTTATAGGAAAGGGTTTTTCATATGAAGATGCCGAATACGCTGTTTCCAAATTTAAGGAGAGATGCTGATGGAAAGAATTTTAACAAGCGCTCAAATGCGTGCAGCCGATAGATATACTATTGACGTTTTAGGCGTCTCGGAAGAAATTTTAATAGAGCGTGCGGGGAAAGCCGTTTCTGATGAAATAGTTAAAAAGTTTCCCGGTGGCAGGGTGTTGGTGTGCGTCGGTAAAGGAAACAACGGTCGCGACGGAAAGGTGATAGCCGAAAATCTTTCAAAAATTCACGGTTTTTCGGTTTCTGTACTTAACTTTTCTCTCGGCGCACTTAAATTTTTTGAAAGAAAATACGATATTATCGTTGACTGTTTGTTCGGTACGGGATTAAACCGCGAAGTAACCGGAATTTATCGTACTGTAATTGAAAAAATAAACGAAAGCGGGGCATACGTCGTTTCTTGCGATATACCTAGCGGACTTTCGGCGGATACGGGTAAACCGTTAGGGGTTGCCGTTAAGGCAAATTTTACCGTTGCAATTCAGGAATTTAAGGTAGGTCATTTTATTAACGATGGTCCTGATTATTGCGGTAAAATAGTCGCAAAAGATATAGGAATAAGTATTTGGGGAGAAGATTATGTCATGAAAATGTCAAATGAAGACGTTTCGGTTTTCTTTCCAAAGAAAAAAAGAAACGTTCATAAAGGCAGTTTCGGTAAGGTTTGCGTTTTCGGCGGCAGTAAATCTTTTAGCGGTAGTTCTCTTTTGTCGTTTAATGCGCTTACTGCTCTAAAAATGGGAAACGGATACGCTTATTTATGTATTCCGGAATCTCTTTTTTCGGTTTATGCGTTGAAAGTGCCTGAAATTATTTTAAAAACGTGTAAAGACGTTGACGGTTTTTTGCAATTTGACGAAAACTTGTTAAATCAGCTTCTTGCATTTGATTCAATTGCATTTGGTATGGGTGTTGGTGTAAGTGAAGAAGTTTACAAAACAATAAAATATTTATTACAAAATTTCAAAGGAAATTTACTTATAGATGCTGACGGACTTAATTCGTTGTCAATGTTCGGTGTGGATATTCTTAAAGACAAAAAGTGCAAAGTCGTTTTAACTCCTCACGTCGGAGAGTTTTCAAGACTATCAGGTAAATCGGTTTCGGATATTCAGGATAATTTTATTGAAAATGCTAAATCTTTCGCCAAAAAATACGGCGTTACCGTTTTGCTTAAATCTTCAACGAGTGTTATAACCGACGGCGAAAAAACGTTTCTTAATATTACCGGCTGTTCCGGTCTTGCAAAAGGGGGAAGCGGGGACGTTTTAAGCGGTGTTGTCTTGGGCTTATTAAATGAAAAGGATTTTACCGAAAGTGTTGTTGCTGCAAGTTATATTTTCGGTACTGCGGCTGAATTTGCTTGCAAAACCGAAAATGATTACACTCTTACCGCTTCGGACGTTGTTAGGTTTTTGCCGCAAGCCATCGAAAAGGTTATGTAAACGATTCGTATAACCCTTATTTAACCACAATATAGTGTTATTAAATTAAAAAAATATACAATTTATTGACTTTGTTGACTTAAAAAAACTTTTTTGCGTTGAAATTGTATTAAAAATATGTTATAATATTGTAAATAAAATTTATGGAGTTATTTTATGAAGTGTATGTTCTGTGGTTGTCTTGAAAGTAAAGTTATTGACTCGCGCTCTACGGACGACGGAACAATAATTAGAAGAAGAAGGGAGTGTCTTAATTGCGGCAAGCGTTTTACTACATATGAAACGGTGGAAAATACGCCCATTTTAGTAATTAAATCAAACGGAGCAAGGCAAACATTTGATCCCGGCAAAATTAAAAACGGTATTATTAAAGCTTGTGAAAAACGCCCCGTTCCTATTGATAAAATAGATAGGCTTGTTGACGATATACAAAAAAAGGTATATAACTCCATGGCGCAAGAAATTTCAAGTAAGGAAATCGGCGAACTTGTTATGCAAGGTCTTAAAGAACTTGACGACGTCGCTTACGTCAGATTTGCATCCGTTTACCGTTCATTTACCGATATTTCTTCTTTTATAAACGAAATAGAAAAATTAAATAAAAAATAAAACAGGTTTTTTATGAATAAGTGGGACGAAAGATTTATGCAAATGGCGGAGACCGTCGCCGGGTGGTCAAGTTGTTTTCAGGAAAACAGGCACGTTGGCGCGGTTATCGTTAAAGATAAAAGAATTGTCGCAACCGGTTATAACGGTGCGCCGGCCGGAATTAAAAGTTGTGCGGAACGCGGCGAGTGTTTAAGAAGAGTAAGAAATATTGCAAGCGGAACGATGCAGGAAGTCTGTTATGCCGTTCACGCTGAACAAAACGCAATTATACAGGCAGCAAAACTCGGTATTCCGCTTGATGGTGCGGTTATGTACGTCACTCATCAGCCGTGTGTTATTTGTACGAGAATGATTATAAATTCGGGTATTAAAAAGGTAATTTACAAAAACGGTTACCCCGATGACTTTGCTTTGCAACTTTTTTCAGAGTCAAATGTCGAAATAATTAGGTATTCTGAACTTTAATTACGTTTTTTACTTGATTTTTTTCTTAAAATATCGTATATTTGTATTTGCCGATTGAATTTCGGCAAATATTTTTATATTTTATAATTTGTAATAATGCGGAGGCTTATCGAAGCGGTCATAACGAGGCGGTCTTGAAAACCGTTTGGGTGCAAGCCCACGGGGGTTCGAATCCCTCAGCCTCCGCCATAATAAAACAGGCATATGATTATGCCTGTTTTATTATGTTTGAAAGAAATTGCTGAGAGATTTGAAACAGCGACGCCAAAGGCGAAAAAAGTTGCCTGTGGCAAGTTTTTAGCGGTGACCGAAGTTTTTTGTAAAGCATTGTTGAGGTGTTCCGTTTGTTGCTTTACAAAAAACAAGAAGGAATCCCTCAGCCTCCGCCAAATAAAAATTCACTATCAATGTTGGTGGATTTTTTATTTTTAAAAAAATGTAAATAAAACTTGACATTATTTTATTTTAGGTTTATAATCAATGTAAATAAAACTTTACATAAGGAGTTAATTATGGAAAATAAAGAAGTGTTAAAAAAAGTTTCTGAAAAGAAAGCAATTGTTGGTGAAATGGAAAAAAGCAAAATCAACAAATCAAGTTGGATTGCTTTAATCGTTGCCGGAGTGATTGCCGTTGCATTTATGATTATTGAGGGTGCGCTTAAACATGTTCAGGCAATTTATGCAATAGGGGCAATTTGTTTTGCTTGGGCGGCGATATTTTATTATTGTCAATTTTTTATCGCAAAGCGTAAATTTTTCGGTATAATGTTGGGTGCAATTTTGGAGTCTGTCGGTTTTGCCGTAATGCTCACGTTTTATATTTTGAGTTGTATAGGTATTGTTTAATGAATAACGACGTTATATTATTTAATGAAATACGTGAAGTTAGGCGTGAAAAAAATATTTCGCAGGAAGATTTGGCAAAAACGGTCGGCACTACGCGACAAACTATAATTGCCATTGAAAAAAATCAATTTAATCCGTCGGCGAAACTTGCGTTGCTTATTTGTATTGCGCTTGACAAAAAATTTGAAGATTTATTTCATTTTTAAGATATCTATGAAAAAAAGACGGGTAGTTCCCGTCTTTTTTGTTTTTGCAAGTATAATTTTCACCTGAAAGTTTAATAATTAATCCGAGGTGAAAATATGAATCCATTTAAAGTTAAAAC
>JAXFZW010000112.1:0-4923 GCA_034184645.1 Clostridia bacterium
GATAACGGCGTAGCGTTTACTGTGCCTGTTGATGCAATTGGCGGAATAAGTGCAAAAAAATATCTTTTGGGAGAAGATGAGATAGTGAAGGGAGAAGAAGAAATGGACCTTAATAATACAAAATGCGTTTTGATTTTAACAATAGTTGATAAAGGAAATACCGATTTGGTTATGGATGCCGCAAGGGAAGTTGGTGCTTCAGGCGGTACGGTTGTGAAGGCAAAAGGGACCGGTGCTGATATTGCTAAACTATTCGGAATGGCAATAAGTGAGGAAAAAGAACTGATTTATATAGTTTCAAGCAGGGAAAAACGTAATGATATAATGTATGCCATTATGGAAAAGGCCGGACCCAAAACGGCTGCGCACGGTATTACGTTTTCATTACCTGTTGACAATGTTTTGGGAATTAAAAGCCTTGAAAAACTTTTTAATTAAAAACAAAAAAGCCCCTTAATGACAAGGGGCTTTTAAATTTAATGAATAAAATTATTTTAATAATTCGTCTGCAAGAGCATTGATTTGAATAATATTTTCATTTGTGACGGCTGAAAGAATTTTTACGTTGTTTTCGGTAAACGTAATGTTTTTACTGTTTTCAAACATATTTTTCATTGCTTTTGCCGCAAACGGAGCCCAAGAGCCGTTTTCTATAAATCCTATTGTTTTGTTTTGGTAATTTCTTTCCGTAAGATGTTCTATAAACGTTTTCATGGTGGGGAAGATATCGGCGTTATACGTTGTTGTCGCTAAAACTATTTTACCGTAGCGGAAAGCGTCTTCAACCGCTTCGGCCATATCTTCTTTTATAAGATTAGTTACGGCAACTTTCGGACAGCCCTTTTCTTTAAGTTTTTCAGCCAGTAAAAGTGCGGCTTTTTCGGTATGTCCGTAAACAGACGTGTAACAGATTGCAACACCTTCGGTTTCAACGCCGTAAGAAGACCAAATATCATAAAGATTTAAGTAATATGAAAGGTTCTCTGTTAAAACAGGACCGTGAAGAGGGCAGATTTTTTCGATTTGAAGCGCAGATGCTTTTTTAAGAAGATTTTTAACCTGAGCGCCGTATTTTCCGACAATGCCGAAATAGTAGCGTCTTGCTTCACAGGCCCAGTCTTCGTCGGCGTCGGTTGTTCCGAATTTACCGAAAGCGTCGGCTGAAAAAAGAATTTTATCCGTTTTGTCATATGTCATCATAACTTCGGGCCAGTGAACCATCGGTGCCGCAATGAACGTTAATTCGTGTTTTCCGAGATTAAGCGTATCGCCTTCTTTAATTACGACCTTTTTATCTGTCAAATCGATACCGAAAAAGTTTTTGATCATTACGAAAGTTTTATCGCAGGAAACAACTTTCGTTTGAGGATATTTATTTAAGAATTTATCCAAGCCGGAAGAGTGGTCTGGCTCCATATGCGAAATTACAATATAATCAGGTGATTTTCCTTTGAGTTCGGAATCAATTTTATTTATCCATTGATTTGCAAAATCGCCTTCAACCGAATCCATTACAACCGTTTTTTCATCAAGTATTAAATATGAGTTGTAAGCCATACCTTTTTCAACGGCGAACTGTGCTTCAAAAAGTTCAATATCTCTGTCGTTTACGCCAATCCATTTAACGTCGTTGCTAACTATCATTTTTAACTCCTAAACATTTAATTTCGAAAATATTTTACGATATTTTATCCTTTTAGTCAACTTAAATAGCGTTTTATATATAACTTTAACCAAATAATAACTATCAATTATTGACTTTTAGTTTGATATATTTTATCATAATTATATGAGTATTAGGTCTTCGAAAAAAATGGATTTTGATAAGATTAAGGCGTTCTTATTCGATCTTGACGGAACGCTTTATTTAGACGATAAAGTGATTTCAGGTGCAATTGAAACGCTTGATTTTTTAAGGAGAAAAGGTAAAAAAATCGTTTATTTGACAAACAATTCATCACGTACAGATGACGAGTATTATGTTAAGCTTAAAAAATTAGGTTTATTTACAGACGGTGATTTGGTGTATTCGTCGCTTGATGCGTTTGTTGACTTCATAAAGGACGAAAACCCGCATGCGAAGATTTATCCTGTTGCGACACAAAAAGTAAAAAAATATCTTAAAGGTTGTGGAATTAACGTCGTTTCGTTCAAAAATGCCGACACACTTTTAACAACTTACGATAAAACTTTAACTTACAGTAAAATAGTAAATGCAAATTATCTTTTAACAAAGGGCGTGAAATATATTGCAACGCATCCGGATAAGGTTTGTCCCGCATTGCCGGTATCTTTGCCTGATTTGGGTTCGTTTACCCAATTATTTAAAGCGTCAAGCGGAAGGGAGCCCGATTTAATTGTGGGCAAACCTTATGAAACGATGGCAAAATATATAGTAAAAAAATTAAATATTTCACCTGACGAGATTGTGATGATAGGGGATAGGCTTTATACCGATATTGCTTTCGGCTTAAATGTGGGATTTAATACTGTTTTGGTTTACTCGGGTGAAACTGATGAAAAATTATATAAAAATTCGGACGTAAAAGCCGACTTTGTAATTGATTCGGTAAAGGACATAATTGAAATATTTAATTGAAAATAAACAAAAACCGCCTAAACGGCGGTTTTTTTATTTTCTTCTTTTTAACATAATTTTTTCAAACATTGCGACTAATGCATACATTAGCGTTGCCAAAGCACATAAGACTACTGTCGCAGCCATTACAAGATCAAGTTTAAAAACCTGACCGCCGTAAACAATTAAGTAGCCGAGTCCGGCTCGAGAAACAAGGTATTCGCCCATTATCGAGCCTATCCAAGCCATTCCCACGCTTATTTTAAGCATGCTTATTAAGGTTGGCAAGCTGCCGGGAATAATAAGCTTTGACATTATTTTTAGTTTGTTTGCTCCCATCGAGCGTAAAAGTAAAATTTTATCTTTTTCAATTGCGTCAAAACCGTTTTGCATTGTGATAATCGCAACAATTAAGCCGATAATAACAGCCATAAATATTATTGCTTTACTTCCGCTCCCGAACCATATAATTATAATCGGTCCCAATGCGATTTTGGGTAAACTGTTTAAAACGACGATATATGGCTCCGTTACTTTACGCAAGTTTTTAGACCACCAAAGAATAAGCGCAATTATATATCCTAATAAAACGGCGATGACAAAACCTACAACCGTCTCGTATAATGTAACGTTTACGTGGTAGATTAAATTGTCTTCGGAAAAAAGGATGTAAATGGTTTTAAAAATTCTTGACGGTGAACTTGTGATAAAGGAATCGATAACCTCCGTTTGGGCAAGTAGTTCCCAAATTCCAAGCAAAAAAATTAGCAGGGTAAGCCTTGTGACGTGAATAAAAAAGGTTTCACGTTTTAACTTTTTAACATACTGTATATGGCTCGCTGAAAAGTCTTTTTTTGTTTTTTTCATTGGTATAATTCCTTCCATATTTTATCAAAATAGGTGCTGAATTTTTCGTTTTTTCTTCTTTCGAGCGGAGTGCCCGAAATTTTTGGTGTAAAAATCGATTTCACCTTTGCAGGCCTTGCGGAAAGCACGATTATTATGTCAGACATAGATATGGCTTCGGATATATCGTGAGTGATTAAAATCGCAGTTTTCCCTTCGGCTTTTATTATTTTGTAAACGTCGTCGCAAACTGAAATTCTTGTTTGTGCGTCAAGCGCCGAAAACGGTTCGTCAAGAAGCAGTAAGTCGGGCTTTGCGGCAAGGGTTCGTATTAGGGCGACACGTTGTCTCATGCCGCCGGACAGTTCGTCGGGAAAATTTTTTTTGAAACCTTCAAGACCGTATTTATTTAAAAGTTCAAGTGCGTAATTTCTGTTTTCGTCATTATTGACTTTATTTATTTCAAGCGGTAAAAAAACGTTTTTTTCAATTGTTCGCCAAGGGAACAGATGGTCTTTTTGCAGCATATAGCCGAGCTTTTTTCTACCGTCTTTTTCGTGAAAAATCACTTCTCCGCTTGTCGGTGTAATTAAACCTGCAATTACGGAAAGAACAGATGTTTTGCCACACCCGGATGGACCGATTATCGAAATAAAATCGCCTTTTTCGCAGGTGAAAGTTAAATTGTCTATTGCTTTAATTTCGTCGCTTACCGTTTGATAGGTAAGCGACACATTTTTTAATTCCAAAAGTTTACTCAAGATTTTATCCTCCGTAAAAACTTTTTTATCAGCCGAATATTTCTTTTGCTATTGTGTTATTAACGATTTTATTAAATGCAACACGGCTTGTAAGTTCGCCGGCGCTTTCCATTACGTTTTGTAAATTATCGAAACTGCTTTCGGTTGCTTGCATGTCTGTTTTCCAGGCGTCTATTTTTCGATAGTTTTTAACTGATGTTTCAATTGATTCAACACTTGTTGACGGGAATTGTTTAAGTATGGACTGTGCTATTTCAAGATCACTTGATTTTGACATAAAATCATAAGCTTTTTTAAGTGCTTTCATGAAAGATTTTAGTGTTTCGCTGTTATTATTTATAAAACTTTCAAGTGCGATAAACGAAGTATAGGGGATTTCGCCGGTAAGTTCGCCTACGCTTGCGACAACGTGCCATTTTCCTTGTTTTTCGTATTCGGAAGCCGTAGGTTCAAAAACGGTACAGTAGTCTGCAATACCCGAAATAAACGCACTAGTCATCATATTGAATTGAACATCGAAGTTTAAGGTGTAATCGTTTTCGGTTAAACCTGAATTTTTCAACATGTATTCAAAACTCATTGCCGGTACACCGCCCTTTCTTCCGGCAAGTATTTCTTTGTTTTTAAGGTCGTTAACGCTAAAAGATGCATTTTCCGTTCTTGAAACTAAAAATGCGCCGTCTTTTTGAGTTAATTGACCGAAAACAACGGGGGCATCTGCCTTTTTTTGGTTATGGA
>JAXFZW010000113.1:0-11303 GCA_034184645.1 Clostridia bacterium
CGACGCCGCGTTTTACGATTTCCCGTTCGAGAAGTTCCATTTACGTTTATCTCCGAATAAATGAAAAAACAGGTTGATTAACCTGTTTTGCCAACATATCCCATTTTTTGTAAAAAACAAATATTCCGCCCTTTAATACTAATGTTTAAAAGGCAATGGGTTTTCCCAATAGTCGCAACTGTGGCGTCGCGGTAGAAACGTTCAGGCCGTTTATCCGAACCTATATTGGCAAATATTCAATTGATACTGCGATTATACCAAAGACAAAATTCTTTGTCAAACAATTTTACTGTCCGTTTAATTATTTTTTCGACATTATTTTTACTTTCCAAACGTTTGTAAATAAATATTTTACATATTATAAATAACCCATTGTGTTTCTTTGCTGCAATCGAAAATCTTAAAGGCATAATCGTTATAATGATTTATGTAAAGCACACCTAAACTACTTATTTTTCTTTTTTATTAAAAATTTAAAAAGTGTCGAAAAAACGATTGACAACCGCTTGTAATTTTTGTATAATACAAAAGCATTTTACCGAAAGATAATTCGGTTTGCGCTCATGGCGACGTAGCTTAGTTGGTTAGAGCGGCCGGTTCATACCCGGCAGGTCGGCGGTTCGACTCCACCCGTCGCTACCACAACAAAACGGCGTATCGCCAAAAGGCAAAACGCCATATAAGGCCCCTTGGTCAAGCGGTTAAGACACCACCCTTTCACGGTGGTATCATGGGTTCGAGTCCCGTAGGGGTCACCAAAAATCACGAAAAACAGTCATTTTTGACTGTTTTTTCTTCGTTTTTGAGGGTTTTTTTGAAAAAAGGAACGAGAAAACAAGCCGTTTTGTCACAGGATTTGTCACAGAATTCGCCGTTTTCTTTACCTTGCTTTTACTACCCGTTTTAGGATTTTAGAATTTAGACCGTAGGGGTACTTTTTATCCATTTTTTCCTAAAAACACGGCTTTTGAAAAGCTTTGCCTATTGTATTCAGCAATCCTTTATGATATACTTTTTTTAATATTTTAGTCGCATCGGAGACTGTTATGAAAGAAAAAGAAAAAGGCCTATTGCTTGATATTTTAATTTATCTTCTTGCTTTCGGAGTCGGCATAATACCGTTTATTTTCATCGACAACGTTTTGCTTGCTTCAGCCGTCTTTACTTCGTCCGCCACTATTGTCATATTTTGCTTTTCGACGTTATTTGCAGACGTTTCGATTTACGATCCTTATTGGAGTGTTGCTCCACCCGTGATAATTCTTGCGGTTATGATAAAATACAACTTTTGGACGGTAAATGCGTTTATTCTTTTAGCCGTTATTCTTATTTGGGCAATACGGCTTACGGCAAATTGGTTTATTACATACAAAGGTTTAGGGCACGAAGATTGGCGTTATGCTAAATATCGTGAAAGATATTCCCCTTTTATTTTTCAGTTTATAAGTTTTACCGGACTTCACTTTATTCCGACCATAGTCGTTTATTTAGGGCTTGTAAGCGGTATTTTAGCAGCACAAGTTGAAGCGTTCTCCTTCTTGTCTTTAATCGGCGTTTTGTTAATGCTTTTTGCGGTATGCCTAGAATTCGTATCCGACCGCTCAATACATAGGTTTTTGAAAGAACATAAAGGCGAAAGAAAGAGTTGCAACGTTTCCGTTTGGAAATACTCTCGCCACCCTAATTACCTTGGCGAAATGTCATTTTGGACGGGCTTATACTTATACTTCGTCGCCACCGTCCCTGAAATCTGGTATTACGGGCTTGGCTTTATTTCGATAATAATTTTGTTTATGGCGGTTTCGATTCCGTTGATGGAAAAACATAACCTTGCCCGCCGAATTGATTACGCCGAATACAAAGCAAAAACGTCGGTATTATTTTTATTGCCCAACCGAAAAGTACACTCGAACAATTAAAATTCCATTTAAAAGTTATGTAAATCTAACATGCGATGTCAAAATTGCAGAAAAAACGAAACAGACACTTGGAAATTCCAAATGTCTGTTTTGTTTAACCGCTTGAAAGTGCAATTACCATTGATTTTTATTTGTTTGTAAAATCCCTATGGACCGCGCACTAATTGCTGCGTTTTTATTTTAATTTCGGGTTTCGATTTTCTTTTTATTTTTCAATATAGTCAGCCACAAAACGACGGACGTACAAATTATAGGTATAATCAATAAAAAGTTGTACTCATATAGCGCGAAAAAGCCGTCGTCGATTTTCGGTAAGAATTTTAAGAAGGCGTAGCCGCCGCCCACTCCTATCAAAAAGAATAAAATAATAAGGGTGTAAATCATTATCGAGTAATTTTTTGATTTGTCCTTCGTGGTCGCCCTGTCGTAAACGTTCGTGATAAGTTTGTTTATGTTTGCCGTCATCGTCGTTGAAGAATACGAATATTTGCCGAATTTAATAAACGAGTGTATTAAAAACGAACCTTCAAACCCGAAAAGCGCCGCCGAAATCATTTTCACCACCGAAAGAGTGCCGGGGTCGGTGTCGTGCGGAACAAATGTTGCCGCAATGAGAAAAACTATACATAGTATCAGTAAGCCTTTGTCACCGCGCTTCACACGCTTTTCGTAAAAGTTTACGAACACAAGTCCTATGGCAAACGCAAGCAACATAAACAGAGTTATCAGCACCAGCGTTAAATTGCCGTCAATTACGCCTATCGCAAGTTTAATTACGTTGCCCGTGTGCATCGTTGCGTAAACGTTATAACTGAAAAGACAATAAACGTCGAGTATTCCGCCGACGAAAGATAAAATTATCGCTATTGCGCCGTCAAAGTCGATTAGTCGTGTTTTTTCCATAAGTTATACCTTAATTATCCTATTTGAGCGTAGCCGCAGCGCGCAGTAATCGCATTAGCGACGATATTGGCGTTTTTTTGTTGCGTCACATAGCTTGCGTGGTTATCCGCGCCGTCCTTCGTATTGTCGATCGATACCATGTGGACTTGATTTTTAAACGAAAGCGTTTGAACGACCTGATTTGCAAGTCCGCCGTTTCCGCTACTCGTGCTGTTGCACGTCCATATTATTTTTGCGCTCGGGTAAAGTTCGTGAATACGGCATATTAAATCGTTTACCGCCTGCTTGAATTGATTTTCCGCGGCGATACGTTCAGCCGTCCCCGACGAATAGGTTGAAATCGTGTTATTCCAGTCGTTTCCGCCTATGTTTGCAATAACTACGTCGGGCACCCACTTTGAGTGATCCCATTGTCCGTTAGCGGTGACTGAAACGGTGTTTCCGTTTTTGTCGTACGACGCGATAAGTCCCGTAGCTTCGTATGATTCGGGCATAGGCGAAACACCCCTATAACTCCAAACCATACCCATACCGCTTGCCGAAACGAACTGCGTTTCCGCACCGAATTTACTTGCGGCAAGGTAGCCGAACCCGTGCATTGACGACGAATTTGCGGTAGTCCATGAATCGCCTGAATTTCCGAGCGCGCCGTGGCCGGATATTCCCGAACTGCCTATTATTTGAAATTTAAGCGAGTCGCGTACGGTGGGCGCTCTAAACGCGCCGTCCGTTTGTATTTTGGTTATCGCCGTAAGCGAATTTTCGGGTTCGCTGCGCTTTAACACAGTGACGGTATGCCTTCCTTCGGTAAGCCCTTTGGCAACGTCAACCGTTTGCGTTTGTTTGGTGAGAGAAAAGGACGTTCCTTCCGTAGCGGCAACGCCGTCCACCATACTTATAAAGTACGGACGATTTTTAGAAGACGAAGTGTTTGTCGCGCTATACGTGACCGAAAGAGTAGTTCCTTCAAAGTCCACTGTAAAACCTGTTGCGGTGTAATAAGTGTAAACCGCTTGCGCCGTCTCGTCGTAATGCGTTCTACCTATCCAGTGGACGTTTTGGGCATCAGTCAAAAGATTTCCGCTCAAAGTGGAATAATATTCTCTTTGCTCGTCGTCAGGCTTTTTTGACGAACCGTTTGAACAAGCAACGAAGGTAAACGCGAAAGCCGTAGCGATTATAATACTTATGGATTTTAATAACTTTTTCATATTTTGTCAAATTAAAGGGGAAGAATTTCATTATCCTTCCCCTATCGTTTTTATTAAACGGGAATAAATGAAATCGACGCCGACAAGGTCATCATGACGAAAATCATACTCGTCACGATAGGTCCAAGCCAAACCCTGTTCGTTTGGCGGTAGAACAGTCTGTTGAATATGGGCAGTATAAACATCATAGGCGTCAAAGCGAACACCATATTTATGTAAAGCCATACTTCGGTCGCCGTTCCGCCGTAATATCCGTAGAAAGGCGATCCCGTCGTAAAGAAACAGAAGTAGTTGATAAGAAGTATAAACGCAAGTCCTACGCTGTTGCCTATCGCGCCGATTATAAATACCTTCTTTTCCGACCAACCTTCAAAACCTATGCCGCAGTTAACACGAATCGAGTTGCTTACGTAGAATATGAAGATAAGCGGTAAGTATTCGAGCCACGTCACGACGAATCGCCATGTGAGCGGCGACGCCGAAATAAGCATAAACCTGAAATCCTGATGGAAGATCCAGTAGGAAACCTGATCGGCAAGATAGAACGCACCGAATAAAATCACGGAAAGTAAAAGGGTTATCAAAATACCTTTTAAATCTATCTTTAACGGCTTAAACTTCGACCAGTCGAGTTTTGCTTTTTCACCTTTCTTTTTTGCCTTTAAGTAAACGACTAAATTTTCAATCAAAATCGTTCCGAAGAAAATTATGAGCCCTATTAGTCCGTTAAGCGTCGCCCAGAAAAGCACCGCGTTTACCATTCTCGCCGGGAAAAGGAAAGTAAATACGTTGTTCGCCGCGTCGGGTAGCCATTTAATTGAAAGATAAGCGAGCGGAACGTAGTCAAGGCAAGCGATTATCGCCGTGACGATAAACGTCGTCCAAAACATCATTTTACTATACGTCGTTCTCTTTTTAGGTTCTGCCGCCGCAACCGTTTCCGCAGCGGGGCTTGTTTGTTTTACTTCTTCGTTTACGGTGTTTTTAACTATATCCGCCGCTACTGCCAACGCCGTTTCACAAGCTTCGGTTGAATTTTCTTCAACGTATTCGCCGTTTACTATCTTTTTGCCCTTCGCAAGTCCGAAGAATTTAACGTTTGCGATAAGTACGCCCGACAACGAAATTACGAGCATAAATCCGCAAACCAAACTTATGCAGTTTGAAAATTCCTTTCCGAACCACGTTTGACTCGTGGGCGCGATCGAAGTTGAAACTCCGAGCGAGTCGGTAAAGAACGCAATAGTGTTAGATATGCTTTCACCGTCGTACATTTCAAAACAGTGATTTGTTTTTTCACGGTGTATTATGCGGTAAGTACCGTCCGCCATGTTGCCGTAGTCCTTATCGATTTCGTAAGAAGTATATTCGTTGTATGCGCCGTTTACTTCGTTGATAAAGCGAAGCGATATTACTTCAAGAGCGGTATTGTCGCCCTGATACCTGAACGCGCCTTCGTCGTAGTATGCGTAAGCGAGCGCCGCGTTTGCGTAAAGATTTTTATATCTGTTTGCCGACGCAATTTTTATGTATCCCGAACAATAAACCGACTTTATCCAACTCGTTGCAAAGTCACGCGCGCCGTGAGTGTAGTTAAAATATTCGGTCGCCTGAATAACGTTGCCGCCGCCGGCCGAGTGACCGATTAAACCTATCCTGTCCCTATCGACAAAACCGAAATCTTCAGTATTGCGGTAAACGTATTCGATTAAGTAGTAAAGTCCGTTAGCGCCCGTAGTATAACTCATAGATTCGCCGTCTTCGTCAAAACCTACGTAGCCCGTTTGTCCTTGTTCGTTGGGGTCTAATGTGAACACGGCAAATCCGCGCCTTGAAAGTTCGATTGCGTACTGCGCCATAGTCGCTTTAGTTCTCGTAAAGCCGGGCATTACGAATACGGTTGCGACAGGAACGTCGTCGGTTGCCGTTTTAGGCTTATAAACCGAAACGCCGTAATGGAGCGTATCGTTGTCGATTACGGAAATCGTGTTGTATTCTTCGGTCATCGCCTTCGTGAGAGTGAAATCGGAAACTTTTACCGAAAACGCCGAAGTTTCAAACATCATGCCCGAAAAACCTGCGATGAAAATCATGCAAAAAGCAACCGCCATCACTATAAAATTGGTTTGCTTATAAAACGGTTTTTTGACTTCGGGTTTTTGCTTTGATTCTTTTACCTTTTTTACGGGTTCGGGTTTATCGGTAGTGATAAAGTACGAAATAAGGGTAAGCACCAACGAGATGGGACAAACCACGCTTATTGCGGTATAAACGATATACTGTATTTTAAGTTTTTTAGATAGTCCTTCGTCGGTAAGTTTTTCACGGACGGAAGTAATAAGTATTCCGTCGTATAAGCTTATTAAAGCGAGCGCCAAAAACAGCCAGTAAATATTTTCGTTCACCGAAAAGAAAGCCGCCGTCACGAGCATATAAAGCGCCGTGAAAACGTAAAGGCAAACTGACGCCCAAAACATCAATCTTTTTTTAATCCACATAATCAAATCCCCTTTTAATTAACAAAAATCGAGAGATTATCAATCATATAAGTATAAACGGCGTCAACCACTGCGCTTTCATAAAGCTTTGCGATTACCCTTCCCGTTTTATCGCCCATCGTCACGCTGGTTCTTCTTGCGATATAGTCAATACCGCCCTGCGTTTTAAGGTTTGTGCCTACGCCGATTATTATATCGACGTCGCCGTCGCTGTTGACGGAAGCGCCTACGTCGCTGATTGCACCGTCATACCCCCTGAAAACAACGTCGTTTAGCTGCTTTGCGGTAGCGCCGATCCCCGAAAGGAAGGTTTTGACCTTTGACTGTATTTTTTCGATAAGCGTATCGTCAAGCCCCGACGTGCCCGTTTTTTGATACCAACCGACGGTCACGTAGTGACGAACTATCACCCTATTGCCGTATATTGCGTAAATACTTACTTTTCCGTCCTTTACGTAATCCTTTACGTCGTTATAATGAATTACGCCCTTTGCGTTAAAAAGCAAGTCGTTTGAATCGGTACCCGAAACGAAATCTTCCTTAACAGACCATCCTAAAAACGGAAGCCCCGAAGATCCCGTAGCCGACGGCGCTTCAGGAAGTATCCAGTTGTTGAAAATGTTTACCGTACCCGTATCCACTTCGGTTCCGTCTTCGTCAACCGCAATCACGTTTACGTCATTTTCAAGCGACGTAAAAAGCGAACATCCCGAAAACGCAAGCGTAAACGCTGTTATTACCATTAAAGTTGAAATCAAGGTTTTAAAAAGCCTTTTCATAAAAATCCCCTTTAACTTTTTTTAAATAAAATTATGACGGCGGAAAACTCCGCCGTCATAACGTCGCCAAAATTTTATAATGTTTCAATCGGAGCGAGCGATTCTGAAGCGCTACCTGCGACGAGCCAGTTGTAAACCAAAACGGTTATTTCGTCGCTGTTAAGACGCGCAACCGAACGTGTCTTGCCACCCATTGCTACGCTATCGTTTCTTGCCGCGGTAGCAACTCCGCCTTTTGAAGTTATGTTTGCGCCGACACCGATAAGAACGTCAACGTCGCCGTCAGTGTTTATCGTTACGCCAACCTCGCCAACGCTGCCGATGTACGACCTGATGATAACGTCGTTAAGTTGAGCTTCGGTAGCGCCTTGTTCTTGCAAATAATCCTTTAACGCAACTTCAAAGTTGTCGATTATTTCTTGAGTTAAACCAGACGTTCCGCCTTCCGTATCTGCAGCATACCAACCGAGTACGAGATAGTGCGCCCTTGCTTGGGCTTCGGGAACAAGCGACGCTCTGCCGTCTTCCGTCTGAATCCAACTAAATACCGCGTTTACGACTTCGTTATCAGTGAGCCTTGCGATATAACGGGTTTTAAGACCCATATCAATACCGCCGACTTTTTCCAAAACGTAATCTTTAAGATAATCGTTTCCGTCCGTTTCGCCGTCAATGTTTCCACCTACGCCGAGAAGAATGTCAACGTTGCCTGCCGCGATAACGTCAGCGGTAAGGTCTTGAACGCTTCCGCCCTCACCGTAAGGATTGATTCTAACTTTTGCTAAATCATCGAGCGTTGCGCCGTTTTCCGCAAGAAAAAGTTTGAGCGCGGTTTCAAATTCTGCCATTTGCTCAGCATCAAGCCCCGAAGTGGACGTTTTGTCGTACCAACCGATTACGAGATAATCTTGTTCGGTTTCGCCGCCGCCTTCTCCGCCTTGCTCGCCGCCCTGTTCACCCGATCCGCCGTCGTCTATAACGTCGGTGCCTTTATCGGCCGATTTATCGTCGCACGCGACTGCAAATGCCAGTGAAAACGCGCATAAAAGCGCAAGTATCACGATAAGTAATTTACGAATGTTTTTCATTTATAATCCCCCTTGACTTAATCGTCATAATTATTTTAATATATTTTTTCATTGTTGTAAATAGTCATTTTAAAGATCGATGAACTTAATCATCGACCTTTTTCATTTAATTGCTAAATTTTAATTCTCGAATTTTGCCATTTCCTTTATTAACTACTCGCCATATAAGCCTATTAAATGCTTTCCGTCTTTCCGTACGAACAGCCTATAATTCTAATAAAAGTCAATGAAATAGCAATGTTTTTAAGAATGATTAAAAATAGTTTATAAAACGACTTTAGACGCTTTAACCCCTTCCCGATTTTTTGTTTCTATTGTATTTATTTTTGCAACGTGGTATAATAAACCCATGCTGAAAACTTCGATAAGGTTTTTTAATAACGTTCCCGTAAGGTCAATTTGGGACGACGATACTTCTAAATGGTGGATTTGCGCAGTAGATATTATCGATGCGCTTGCTTTAAGCAGTTCGCCACGTAAATACTGGAACACGTTAAAAACCAGAAAATCGCAGTTGTCCTCAATTTGCAGACAACTGAAACTTACGGCAAAAGACGGTAAAAAATATTTAACCGACGTTATTGATGACGACGGATTAAATTTGCTTATCGCAGTTCTTCCACATAAAAACGACGCCTTTCTTAAATGGATTAAAAACATGGGTACGTCTATTGACGAACAAAGTAAGCAAAAGGCTTACGCCCTGTTTGAAAGCGGAATAATAAACGACATCGAAGTCGGTACGGTTACGGGCTTAAAACAAATACACGCGTATATTTTCGGCGGACTTTACGATTTTGCAGGTCAAGTCAGAAAACTGAATATAAGCAAAGGAGGATTCGTTTTTGCAAGCGTAGGCTACCTTGACGAAACCTTAAAGAATATCGAAAATATGCCCGAAAGTAATTTAAGTGAAATCGTAAAAAAATACGTTGAAATGAACATCGCCCATCCTTTTATGGAAGGCAACGGCAGAAGCACTCGCATTTGGCTTGATTTGATTTTGAAAAAGAATTTAAAAAAATGCGTTGACTGGTCTAAAATAGATAAACAAAAATATCTTGACGCCATGAAAAAAAGCGTAGTCGATTATAGCGAAATTTACGATTTGATTGAAAACGCTTTGACGGATAAAATCAACGACCGTGAAATATTTATGAAAGGCGTTGACTACTCCTATTACTACGAAGAAGAATAAACAAGCTTAAAAGAACAATAAAAAAGGTCGATATTACCGCTCTTCCCGTAGGGATTTTTTGCGGTAGGTGCTGTCCTTGAGAGTCAGGCGTGGCGTGATGCCACGCCTTTTCTCTTGCTTTTTATTCCTCTTCTCTTAAATACGTATCAAAGTCGGGTAAATCTATCGCCCCGACGCAGTTATAGATAATTTCTATTGTGTGCGTATAATGTTTGCCAACCTTTACTTTTTCCTGAATAATAACCTTATCCACAAATGACCGTAATATTTCAGGAGTTATTTCCTCAAAATCACTATACTTTTTTACGACAGCCATAAACTTATTTATATTATCAAATTTGTTTTTGGCTTTTTCTATTTCCGACTTTACTCTTGTATTTATCTTTTCTTTAAATATGTATCAAAGTAGAAATATGTGGTCAGACTTTTAAACTGTTTTATTGCACAACTTAATCGTCAATAAGCACACATTTTGCATTGCAAAGTAAGTTGGCTATACGTTTACAACGAATATCTACTTTTATATTATTATAACAAAATATTTAAATTAAAAAGGATTTTTCGTTTAATAATACGTCACAATAACGCATTAATTCCTCTTTATTATACTTAAAATTATTTTCTTCTATCAAATTAAAACCCAAAAAAGATAATCCTCCGATAAAAAAATCAATAAGGATTTCTTTAGGAATAACATATTTTTCTTCATTTTTAATTTTTCCACTATAGTATAAAACACTTCTTTTTAATGTATCTATCACAATATTAAACAACTTTTCACTAGAATTTTTAATAATACACTGTATTTTGTTTCTATTGTTTACTAAAAAATCAATAGCACAAGATATTAAACTTAAATACATTTCCTTGGACGTGTTAAATTCTTTATTGCTCTTTGCTTTTTCATATAGTTCTTCCGATATTGACGTTAAAATATAATTAAATAAATTATCTTTATCGTAAAAATGATTGTAAAACGTTGCACGATGAACCATTGCAGCGTCGCAAATATCGTTTATACATATTTTATTATAAGGCACGGTTTGCATAAGTTCTATAAATGCGTTAGATAATAACGTTTTCGTCCTTCTAACTCTCAAATCTTCTTTTTCAGACATTTCAACCTCCAAATAACTATACACTTTTTCAAAAATGTAAAATAAATGTGCATTTTTTATAAATCATAAAAAATAATTTTTTGACTTTTTATACATTAAACCATATAATTGTATTAATGTCAATAAAATATACAAATGTCTAATAAATTTATCGGAGGTTTTATGAAAGAAATTGAAGTAAATCATTTTACGAAAGATTACGGAAGCGGAAGAGGCGTTTTCGATGTTTCTTTCGAAGTGAACAAAGGCGAAGTATTTGGGTTTTTAGGTCCCAACGGAGCAGGAAAATCCACTACTATAAGACATTTGATGGGATTTTCAAAACCTCAAAAGGGAAACACTAAAATATTAGGTTTAGATTCATTCCAAAATTACACGTCTTTCATGGACAAAGTAGGATATTTACCGGGAGAAATTGCACTTCCCGACGGTTTAACCGGCATTGAATTTTTGGATATGATGAAAAAAATGAAAAAATGCAAAGACGAAGAATGGATCAAATATTTGATTGATTATTTTGAGTTAGACGCACGTGGAGAAACTAAACGTATGAGTTTGGGCGTAAAAAGAAAACTTGCCGTCGTCGTAG